>UQVG01000278.1 GCA_900544435.1 uncultured Erysipelotrichaceae bacterium
TTCATTGTTCTTTTTCTATTTTCGGCTGTTTATTTTATTTTGTTACAGCCCCTTTTTCATTTATTGAAATATTTTAGTAGAACAGTAAAAAAATGTCATAATAGTTTGGGGTGGATTTATGAAGAAATTATTATTATTTGATGTAGATGGAACATTAATTGATTATGATGGAACTTTACCAAAAAGTACAAAACAAGCAATTTGTCAAGCAAGAAAAAATGGACATCTTGCTGTTATTGTTACTGGAAGAAGTAAAAGTCATATTGAAGAACCTATTTTGGATATTGGTTTTGATGGAATGATTGGTGGTAATGGTGCTTATATTGAATTAGATAATAAAGTGATTAAAGATGAAACTATTCAAGTAGAAGATGTTAAAAGAATTGTTGATTATTTAAATCAACATCATTTAGAATACTATATTGAAGCAAATGATGGGTTATATGGATCTCAAAATTTTAAAGTTCGTGGTGTAGAAGCTTTAAGACAATACGGGATGAAAAATCCCGATGTGATGGAAATTTATCCAGCAATGACTTTTCCTAAATGTCTTTATGTAGAAAATGTGACTAAAATCAATTATATTTTAGAAAGTTATCAAGATTATTTAGATTTTAAAGAAGCTTTTCCTGAATTTAAGGATTTAACTTGGGGCGGAAAAGGAGAAAAAGCAATCTTTGGAGATTGTGCATTAAAACATATTGATAAACAAGAAGCTATTAAAGAACTTATAGATTATTTAAAAATAGATCAAGAAGATATAATTGCTTTTGGTGATGCTGAAGTAGATATTCCTATGTTTAATATTGCTGGAATTTCTGTATGTGTGGGAAATGGGAGAGAAGAAGCTAAAAAACGTGCAACTTATGTTACAAAACCTGTAAGTGAAGATGGTATTGAACATGCTTTAAAACATTTTAAAATTATTGAAGGGGTAGAAAATGAAGTTAAATAAACAAAAAATATTATTTATTGCTGTTATCTTTTTCTGGTTTGCACAATATGTCTATATTCCTTATCAAACACCTTATCTTACGATGATTCAAACAAGTACATCATTTATTGGAATTATTATAGGAACATATGGAATATCACAAATGGTCTTACGTTTACCAGTAGGATTATTAGCAGATTATAAAAATAAACATAAAATGATTATGCTTATAGGAGCGTTATCTTCAGGAGGTGCTTCTTTATTTAGAATTATTTTAAATAATGGAGTAGGGTTTTTAATTGGAAATCTTTTTTCAGGACTTGCAAGTGCCATGTGGATTTCTTTTATGGTTTTATATATGAGCTTTTATCCAAAAGATCAACAAACAAAAGCCACAAGTTCAATTATTGTCGCTAATAATTTAGGAATGTTATTAGGATTTATTACAAGTACACTTCTTTATGAAAAAATAGGAATGCAAATGATTTGTTTATTAAGTGTGATTTCAGGAATCATTTCTGCTTTATTTATTTCATTACTTCCTAAAGAAAAAACACAAGCAACAAAGAAAACAATTTCAGGTTTATTAAAAGTATGTACACAAAAGAATTTAATTGTTTTTTCTCTTCTTGCACTTGTTCAACAAGGAGTACAAATGACAACAACTATGTCTTTTACAACACAAATTATAAAAAATCTAGGAGCGAACTCTACATTTATAGGACTATCTTCTATTATCTATATGTTGTCAGCAGTTTGTTTTGCTAAAATGGCATCAAGTGATTTATGTATGAAATTAGGAGTTAGAACTTGTATTACGGTTACATTTTTAACAACTGCACTTTATTGTATTTCAGTACCACAATGTACATCGGTCTATATGATATTTGTTTTACAAATTTTACCAGGAATGGCAACAGGAATCTTATTTTCATATTTAACAAGTGAAGCTATGAAATATGTACCGCAAGAATCAAAGTCAACGGCCATGGGATTTTTTCAAGCTGTTTATGCTTTAGGAATGACTTTGTTTCCTATGATTTGTGGAAATATTGTAAGTCACTTTTCAATGTTTTATGCTTATTTATTTTTAGCAGTGATTTGTTTAATTGCAGCAAGTATTTCTTTTTTATATTGTAAATCCCATTAACAAATAAAGCTCTTACAAAATTAATAATTTGTTAATGGAATTAAAATTGTATACAATACTCTTTTCAAAGAAACAAAAAAAGCATAAGCTACAGGTGTCTTAGGAAAGAGAGGAATAAATATTATGAGTATCAATGAAATTAACGCAGAAGCAAAAGAATCTTTAAGAAAGTATTTTAAAAATAGTCAAGATGTAAAACATGAAAATGAAGTAAGAAAAGAATTAACAAAAGAAGAAATCTTTGAATCCGTAGCAGGAGAAATCAAAGAATCAGAAATGAGATTAGAACAAAGAAATCAAATGAGAAACACATTACAACAAGATGCAAGAGAAGCATTTGAAAAAGTATGTGGAAAGAAATCAGAAGCAAAAGAAGTAGAACATATGACATTAGAAGGAATGCAAAAAGAATTAAAAGAAAATACAAAACATCAAATGGAATATGTCAATTCATTAAAACAAAATACAATGAATGCTAGAGCATAGGACTTCGAAAGAAGTTCTTTTTTTTACATTTATTTGATATTTTCTTAACATAAAAAGGAGTAGTATCTTGTTAAGAGGTGATCAAAATGGATGTAAAAAGAAATCAATTAATTGAAACAATTGTTTGGGTAGGAATACCAATGCTTTTTATGATTGTTGATTGGGTCTATAAACATGTATTTAATATAGAATATTTAGAGTTATCTATTCTTTTATTTGTAGTAGCAACAATCTATAAAACATATCAAAAATAAAAACAAATCGCTAATTACGATTTGTTTCAAACATTTCAAAACTAGATAATACAAATAAGAAGAATAAACCAGTGTGTATCCAAAAAATCGTATAATCTAAAATACCATGAATTAATAACACACCTATAAATCCCATAACAAGAGCAATATAAGAATAATGCTCTTTTACTTTATAAAGACGTTTACAGTTATCATAAATATAAGGAACAAGACATGCGAGTCCAATAATTCCAAACGAAAGTAAAGGATCTAAATAAACACTATGAGCATGTTGTGTTAAATGTCCATTATATTTATCTAAAATCATCATATAAGTAAATGGTCCTTGTCCAAGCAGTGGAGAAGCTTTTATACCTTGAATAGCACAACTCCAAATTTGAATTCTAACATCTAAATTTGAAATCAAATAT
>UQVG01000279.1 GCA_900544435.1 uncultured Erysipelotrichaceae bacterium
TTCAAAAATTAAAAAAAAAAAGATAAAGTCAAATGACTTTATCATTAAATATTTGCAGCTTGTTTATTTTGATACTTTTCATAAGAAATAAGAAAAGGTGTATAAATAATAATAGAAACCACAATTAAGATAGCTTGTGTAATCGCACCAAAAATACTTGCTCCTGTTGCTAGAAAACCAAAGATAATTGGTGGTGTTGTCCAAGGAACTGTTAAACAAGCTACTGGACAGAATCCAATAATAGTAAGTATATATCCGATTACAATATTAATAAGTGGTGTTATTACAAAAGGAATACCTAAAATTGGATTTAATACAAGTGGAATACCAAAAATAACTGTTTCATTAATATTGAATAATCCTGGTACTAATGATAAAGAAGCAATTGCTTTATTATCATCACGTTTTGAGAAAATCAATATTGCAATAACAAGACCTAATGTTGCTCCTGCACCACTGAATTCCCCACACATTTGTAAAAAATACATATTAATAACATTTTTAGGTGTTTGACCTTTACTAAAAGCTTCTACATTTTCAAGTGCTAAAGGTGTAAATAAAGATTCTTTAACAGCAGCTAACATATTAGCACCATGAATTCCTACTAGCCAAAATAACCCAAGTAATAAATAGATGACAAGAACACCTGGAATTGTTGCACCAATAGAGCCAAGTGGTCCTTGAATACCATTTTTAATCACATCGTTTAAGTAAAGTCCTGTTAAATGATAACAAGCAGACCCTATACATGATGTCACAATAAGTGTAAGTGTTGCTGGTATTAAAACTTCAAATGCTCGTGCAACACCAGGTGGTACTTGATCTGGCATTTTAATTTTTAAAGCATCTTGTTTTTCAAAGAAACAAAACAATTCAACAGATAAGATTCCAATAATCATCCCTGTAAATAAACCTGTTGCCCCAAGTTCATTACTCGCGATTCCCGTAAAAGCTTCTTTAGCGCCTTTAACTACATGTGACGTATTTGTTACTGATAACCATGCTGCAAGTCCTACAAGTCCTGGGATATATCCTGCTTTTTCAGCTGTCATATTCCAAACACCTATTTCTTGAGCAATCCCTAAAGTAATTCCTACTGTAATACAACTAATTGTACAAAAGTTAATGGCTTGAAATGCTGGATTTAAAAAATCTAAAATCATAATTGGTTTAAAAAACATTCCAAGTCCTGTGTCTGCATTTACAAGAACATTACACCATAAAACGCCTACAGCCCCCGCAATTGTAAGTGGCATAAAGTTTTGAAATGCATTTTTAATTGCAGATAAATATTTGTTTTGTCCACACCATGCCCCCACACGGCCTAGAACATCTGCCATCTTGTCCATAAATTTTCCTCCTTCATCCTTACTTCGACTTTTGTCCCCAACAAAAATCTTGATAAAAATATATCACTATGATAAATAATTGTCAACATAATAAAAAAAACAAGGTTTCCCTTGTTAATCTTTAAAATAATAACCAACACCTACTTCTGTCACAATAAAATGCGGATGATTCGTATCTTTTTCTATTTTTCGACGAAGTGTAGCCATAAATACTCTTAAAGCATTTTGATTAGAATGATCTTGATAACCCCAGATTTCTTTTTGAATGTAATTATGTGTTAATACTTTACCTCGATGTTCAATTAAAAGCTTTAAAAGATTAAATTCAATCGGTGTTAAATGAATTTCTTCTTGGTCTATTAATACCTTTCTAGAAATAAAATCAACCTCTAAATAATCCTTTTGATATTTCTTTATTTCTTCATCTTCTTTTTTAGATAATCTTTTAGCTACTCTAATTCTAGCTAGAAGCTCTCCCATATAAAATGGTTTTACAACATAATCATTTGCTCCTAAATCAAGTGCTTTAATTTTTTCTTGTTCTTCTAATCGTGCAGAAACAACAATAATAGGTTTTGATGATATTTTCCTAATTTCTTGAATTACTTCAAGTCCATCAATATCAGGTAATCCTAAATCTAAAATAACAATATCAGGTTGATGACTATAAAAAAGACTCAAAGCTTCATGTCCTTGTGTTGTCATTAAAATACGATATCCTTCTTGTTCAAAAGACATCTGTAGAAAATGAGAAATATATGGGTCATCCTCTACAATCATGATTAAATCATTCATTATACATTCAACTCCTTATCGCTAGGAATAGTAAATATAAAACATGCTCCATCTTTTTCATTCTTTGCCCAAATTTTTCCACCATGAGCTTGAATAATTGCTTTACAAATAGCAAGACCTAATCCTATTCCTTTTTGACTATCATTGGAAACATTAGTATCTGTAACAAATTCTTCAAAAATATCATCTAATATCTTTTTAGAAATCCCTGTACCTGTATCTTTAATCATAAACTGTACTTCATCTTCCAATTTCTTTACATGGATCGTAATTTGATCTTTTTCTTTTGTATACTTGATTGCATTATTTAAAATATTAATAAATACTTGGACCATTAATTTACCATCCACATTAATAAATAATAAATCTTGAGGTACATCCACAACCACATTTCTTTTTTCTAATTCAGGTAAATGTTGAATAGCTTCATAAATCAAATCATCTACAACTTCTAAGTTTTTATGTAAAACTAAATTTCCACTTTCTATTTTAGACATGTTTAAAATATTTTCAACGATTTGAGTAAGCCAATGTGCTTGATCATGTATGTCTTTAGCAAGTGAATAAACATCCTCATTTGTAAGATGTTCTTGATTCATCATAAGCTGACTTGCTCCAACAATTCCTGTAAGTGGTGTTCTTAAATCATGTGAAATACTTCTTAACATACTATTAAGCATATGTTCTCTTTCCATCGCTACTTTTATTTTTTCTTGTTCTAAATAAGTAAGTTCTCTTTCTAAAGCATTTCCTAATTGATTAGCAGCTGCTTTAATGATGATCATTTGATCTTCATTTAAATCTTGTTGACTTAATATTTCAATACTTCCTAAAACACGATTCATTCCTATAATAGGAATTATCTTTTTGCTTTCTTCTTTTACTTCTAAAGAAATATGTGTTTTTATTTGAATACTTTCTTCAATATATTGATTTCCTTTTAATAAAATATATTCGATCCTTGAAACATTCAATAATCTTTCTGATAAGCTATATAATTGTTTAGAAATACTTTCATTCTTTTTAGAAATAATAATTTGTTTTTGAAAACGATCCGTTAAACTACAAG
>UQVG01000280.1 GCA_900544435.1 uncultured Erysipelotrichaceae bacterium
TGATTGTTATTTTATTAATTGCTTTAGGAATGTTTTTACCAAATAAAAGTTATTATTTAATAATAGTATTTTGTTTGGCAATTGTGAGTTCATCACTTTTACTTTATCAAATAATTAAACGTATTTAAGGAGAAAATGTTCATGGAAATAAAGAGTGTTTTAGCGGTTATATTTATAGCAGTAGCTATTGTTGGAGCAATTGAAACAGTATATCAAATTTATCAATTAACAGTAATTGATGCAACAATTCGTGGATTAAAGCATCCAAAATTATGGGGATTATTAGCAAGTAATGGGAATAATTCAAGTGGTTTATTATTATATCTTATAGGTAGAAGAAATTATCCTATACATTCTATAGATCATAAACAATTAGTTTTGATGGATAAAAGAAAAAAAGCTGCAGGTATTGGATTAGTCTTTCTTGTTATTGGAACTATTGGTTTGATCTTATGTATTGGTTTATAAATTAAGGAAATCCTTAGGGATTTCTTTTTATTTGACATTCTTTTTTTAATATATTAAAATAGTTCAAAAATGAACTATCTAAAAATGAAGTAATGAGGTGAGAAAATGAATATTGATTTTGCTAGAAAATTAGAAATGGCCTATCATCAACAATGTAAAGCGATTTGTAAAGAATTTAACCTTAAACAAACAGGATTTGATATCTTAATGTTTTTAGGAAATAATCCACAATATAGACATGCAAGAGATATCGTAGAAGTTAGAAAAATTAAAGCTAATCTTGTTTCAATTCATGTAGATCAATTAGTAGAACAAGGATATTTATCAAGAATTAATGTTCCTGGTGATCGAAGAAAAGTGGAACTTGTTTTAAATGAAAAAGCATTAGTGATTATTGAAAAAGGAAAACTTTTTCAAAATGATTTTATTGCCTCACTTTTTGTAGGCATTGATCAAAAGCATCAAGAAATATTTAAAGAAACTTTAGAGTTGATGGAAAAAAATATAGATAAATTAATGGAGGAAAAATAAAGTGGAAACAAATATTTTATTTATTATTCTTGTGACATTCTTTGCAGGAATGGGAGCAGGACTTGGAACTGGATTTGCAGGTATGTCGGCAGCAGCTGTCATTAGTCCAATGTTGATTGCTTTTTTAAAAATGGATCCTTATATGGCAGTAGGAATAGCTTTATCATCAGATGTTCTTGCTAGCGCTGTTTCAGCTTATACTTATGGGAAAAATAAGAACCTGGATATTAAAAATGGTTTATTAATGATGGTCAGTGTTCTTGCTTTTACAGTTGTTGGAAGCTATGTCGCAAGTCTTCTACCATCTTCTACAATGGGAAGTTTTTCAGTTTTCATGACTTTTCTTTTAGGAATTAAATTTATTGTTAAACCAGTAATGACAACAAAAGAAGCCATGAATAATATATCTGCTAAAAAAAGAGCTATTCAATCTGTTATTTGTGGAATGTTTATAGGATTTATTTGTGGTTTTGTTGGAGCTGGTGGCGGTATGATGATGCTTCTTATTTTAACAACAGTCATGGGTTATGAACTTAAAACAGCAGTTGGAACAAGTGTTTTTATTATGACATTTACTGCACTAACAGGGGCTGTTTCTCATTTTATGATTGGTGGTCTTCCAAATCCAACTATTTGGATTCTATGTATTATTTTTACTCTTATTTGGGCAAGAATTGCAGCTTTATTTGCGAATAAAGCTACACCTGAAACTTTAAATAGAGCAACAGGAATTGTACTTGTTGTTTTAGGAATTGTTATTTTCTTGTTTTCATAAAAAGTATTTTAAATTGATAACAATCTCTAAGGGGATTGTTTTTTCTTCGTAGTAAAGAATTATAAATAGTTTATAATAAAAACGAAAGGGTGATGAGAATGAAGGCAATACCAATAGGAATATCTGATTATAGAAAGTTACGCCAAAATGACTATTACTATGTTGATAAAACTTTAATTATAAAAGAATTTTTAGAAAAAAAGAGTCAAGTAACATTAATTACACGTCCTCGAAGATTTGGAAAAACTATTAATATGTCTATGATGGCAGAATTCTTTGATATTACAAAAGATTCAAAAGAAATCTTTAAAGGTACTAAAATCATGGATACACCTTATGCTAAAGAAATCAATCAATATCCAACAATCTTTATTTCTTTTGCAGATGCAAAAAGAGATAAGACATCTGTTGTTTCAACAGTAAAAGATCAAATATTGAAAGAATGGGATAGATATAATTATGTTTTTAATAATCTGTCAAAATATGAACAAAATAAGCACGATGTTTTAGAAAATATTTTAATGAACTATTTAAATGGAAGTTTGGAAGGAATAGGAGATGCTATTTCTTTCTTAATGGAAAAACTTCAAAGTTACTATAATGAAGAAGTTATGGTGTTTGTTGATGAATATGATACGCCTTTTATTGAGTCTCATGTTAATTGTTTTTATGATGAAGTAAGGGGCGGCCTTTCAAGTTTACTTCATAATTCTCTTAAAACATCTAATAGTTTAAAATATGCAATGCTTACAGGAATTCAAAGAGTTGCTAAGGAAAATATTTTTAGTGATTTAAACAATTTAGATGTTTATACTGTATTAGATAATGGATATAATAATTTCTTTGGTTTTGATAATGAAGAAACTCAACAAATATTAGAATATTATCATTTAAAACTAGATGATAAAGTTAGAGAAATGTATGATGGTTATAAGATGGGAAATATTGAAATTTATAATCCTTGGTCAATTTTAAATTATGCTAAAAGGCAAGAACTCATACCTTATTGGGTCAATACGAGTGCTAATGTTATGATTAAAGATGCTATAACAAAATCAGATGATGATTTTAAAAATGAATATGAAAAATTAATAACTAATGGTCAAATTGAAACAATAGTCAGTATGCAAACAAGTTTTTATGAGGAGGCCGATAATTCAACATTATGGGGACTATTTGTCAATGCAGGTTATTTAACAGTTAAACAAATCATAGATCGTTATAACGATAGATATTGTATTATGATTCCAAATGCTGAAGTAAGAAAAGAATTTATTAATTTAACGGAATATCAATTAGGATTAAAAAATGGAAAATTATTCAGTGTCGTAAGTGAATTGATAGAAGAAAAACCAGAAGCATTTCTTGAACAATATCAAAGTATTTTGATGATACCTAGCTATCATGATTTAATGAGTGA
>UQVG01000281.1 GCA_900544435.1 uncultured Erysipelotrichaceae bacterium
CTTTAGTTCACTTGCAACTTCATCTAATGAATAGTCTCCAAAGTTTTGATAATGAAGGATAAAGAATACACAAAAACGATATGCATCATCAAGGAACAATGTACCATTTAAATATTTTAAAATTCTTGAAAGTAGTATATTCATAACATCCTCCCCTTTAAATAAAATGATATTTTTTATAATACGTTACACGCATAATATCAAAGATCGTCATCAAACGATAGTTAAAATCAATACTATCATGTCTTGAACTGGCAACATAGATAACACGTTCATCGCCAATTTGACTCTTATATTTTTTATTTTGTGTAATAAGTAAGAATTGAGATCTGTTGATATCAAAATCTCGATGATCATTCATAAAAGCATCATAGGCTCTCCCTGTTGCTGATACAAAAATAACATAATCATCTTTATTTAAATCAAGTTGTGTATCAAAAGAATGATATTGGAAAACAGGCTTTCCAAAAGTAATCAAATCTGTTTGAAATTCAACAGCAATAGAGATTGGATAAAGTGCCCCAATAATAATCACTCTTTTAGACGAAGAAATATCATGACAAATATGATCCAAATCTTCAATAAATTTTTCTTTATCATCACATAAATGCACTTGTTTAAAAAGATCATCCATTTTTAATCCAAGCATTCTTGAACGAATTTGATCTTGTCTTAAAATAACATCAGCATAAAGCTTATCTTGGAAAGAAGCATAGTCATCAAATCCTAAATGACTTAAAAAATTTAAAATTGCTTCTTTAGAAATCTTTGATTTTTCAACAACTTCTTCTAATGTCATCTTATAAAAATCTATATAATTTTCAATAAAGAATACACAAAAACGATAATTATCATCTAAAAAAAGTGTCCCATTAAAGTATTCAAGTATTCTTGCAAGTAGTACATTTCCCATACGTACCTTTCCTTTCTATATTAAGCCTAGTTTTTCTAAGCTTAAAGCAATACCATCTTGATCAGGATCTTTGAAAGTATCATAAGCAATATCTAATAGCTTTTCCTTTGCTCCTTCAAAAACAATTCCTTGATTTGCTTTTTCAATCATTTGATAATCATTCATACTATCTCCAAAAGCAATTGTATCTTCCATGCTTGCATGATAGTAATGAATCACTCTTTCAATGGCATCTGCCTTTGTACAGTTTTTTGAAATAATTTCCCCATTAATAAAATCATCTTCTGGTTTAGAAAATAAAACCACATTAAAATCTTTACTCAAATGAGGCACCGTATCAAGCAATGCATATTTATCATATGCAATAAAAACAATTTTAGTCACTTTATCTTTGCCAGGATCATATTCTGTAATTGGTTTAAAAGCCTGATTTCTTTTTTCAAAGAAACGTGCAAGTTCTGGATTGGCTTGTGTATCTTTGATTTGTCTTCTTTCCATATATTCTCTAGCATATCCTGATTGAAAAAGTTCATTTTTTGTTTCAAGCGTAAAACCAACTTGCGCATTTGAAAATAAAACAATGGCCTGTTGAAGACGTTTACTATCTAAAAAATTTTCATAAATGTACTTGCCATCTATTTGAATAAAGCTTCCTGCTGCAGAAATGACACCATCAAAGCCAACATCTAAAATATCTTGTGTAATTGAAACTGGTGCTCTTCCTGTACATAAGAAAGCTTTATGTCCATTTTTTCTTAATTTACGAATGGCTTCTTTATTTCTTTGTGTAACTTCTCTGCTTTTCCCTCGAATTGTTCCATCAATATCAAAAAATACATACTTCATTTTTCTTACCTCTTACTTCATGATTTCTTCAATCAAAATAGGTTTTTCTACAAATTCATCAACAATCGTATAACTTTGATAAATTTCTTCTATGATTTCTTGACTGACTTTGTTTCTTGCATAAACAGTCAATAATGTTTCACCAATTTCTACCTGATCCCCTATTTTTTTATTTAAAACAAGTCCTACAGCATGGTCAACATCTTCATCTTTAGTCATGCGACCACCACCTAATTTCATTGAAACAATTCCTAAATTCTTTGCTTCCAATGCTTTAACATAACCTGTTTCCTTTGAAGTTATTTCCATTATAACACTTGGTTTTTCAAAAAGTTCAGGATTTTCTATATATGAAACATCTCCACCTTGTCTTTTAACCATTTCTTTGAGTTTTTCTAAAGCTTTTCCATTAGAAATTACCTCTTGTAATGCTTTATACGCCTCTTTTTCATTTTGATAAAGTTTTGCTTGAACAAGCATTGTACTTCCTGCTTTTAAACATAATTCTTCTAAATCTTGAGGCCCATTTCCTTTAAGCGTTTCAATTGCTTCAATGACTTCTAAACTATTACCAATTGCCTTTCCTAAAGGTTGTGACATACTTGAAATGGTTGCACGCGTATCTTTATAACAATGTTTTCCAATGTCGATCATTGTTTGAGCAAGCTTTTTAGCATCTTCTAACGTTTGCATAAAAGCCCCATTTCCATATTTGACATCCAATAAAATCGTATCTGCCCCACTGGCAAGTTTTTTAGACATAATAGATGAGGCAATTAAAGGAATACAAGAAACTGTTCCTGTTACATCACGTAAAGCATAGATTTTTTTATCAGCAGGTACAAGAGAAGCACTTTGTCCTATGATGGCTAAACCAATATCATTGACTTGTTGGATAAAATCTTCTTCTGATACATAAATATTAAAACCTGGAATAGATTCTAACTTATCTAGTGTTCCACCGGTATGTCCTAAACCTCTTCCTGACATTTTTGCTACTTTACCGCCACAAGCAGCGACGATAGGTCCTAATACAAGTGATGTTTTATCACCAACACCCCCAGTTGAATGCTTATCTACTTTAATTCCTTCAATTTTAGATAAATCGATAATATCTCCACTATATTCCATAGCTTGTGTAAGCAAGGCTGTTTCCTTTGCAGTCAGTCCTTGAAAACAAATCGCCATTAACAAAGCAGACATTTGATAATCTGGAATACTACCCTTTACATAACCATCTATAATAAATTGAATTTGTTGCTGATTGAATTCTCCATTATTTTTTTTATATTCAATTAAATCAACCATTCTCATTGTCATTTCCCCTTTTATTTCAATCTAATCTTATTTTACTATAATTTATTTTTCCAACTATTCCTCCTATTCCATTTATATTTAAAGCATTACATACATTAATTTCTA
>UQVG01000282.1 GCA_900544435.1 uncultured Erysipelotrichaceae bacterium
AAAAAGAAGCTTAACAACGAAAGTTAAACTTCTAAAAATTTATTTCGTTACAGCTTCTTATTTACTTTCTATCCAATATCTTTGAATTATTTTTCCATCTTTATCAATTTCATTTTCTAAAATAGCACCATTGTTTTTAATTGATTTTGCTGAACCAATATTGTCTTTATCACAAACAAGTAAAACACGATCAATATTTAACTTTTGACATTCCTTTAAAGCTAAACCAATGATTGCAGAAGCATAGCCTTTTCTTCTTTCACTTGGTCTAACACCATCACCAATATGTCCACCATAGTTTAATAAATAATCATTGAGTTCATGACGAATATTGACGGCACCAACCATTTTATTTCTTTCTACATCTAAGGCGAAAAATGTTGAATCTTCTACTAAACCAGGTCTAGGATTTTTTAAATCAAGATTGTTGATATAATAATCAAAATCATGATAATCATTTTTAAAAATGGAAGCTGGTGAAGTATTTGTTTCAGGATGATTATTATTATAATCAATCCACTCCTTCAACATATCAACAATTAAATCTTGATACTCATATGATGCTTTTACTAATTTAATTGACATAATATAATCACTCCCTTTATAAAATATTTCTATTATTATAGCACTATTTATTCATAATAAAAAGGTACTATTTAAGTACCTCATTAATTAAGATTACCAACAATAGCATCTTCAATCATATTTGCAAGCTTTTCAGTTGTTACAGACATGATATGACAAGGCATTGGACCAAATGAATCAATAAGATCAACAAGATGTTGATGATTTTGAGGGTCACTTGCAATTTCATTATAAGTAAAAGCAATACCAAATTCTTGATAAAGAGCTTTTAAAGTTTGAAGTGCTTCTTGTAGCAATGTTTCATCTTCTTTGTTAGTGTTATCTACATTTAAAATTTCTTTAAAGTAACGATAAAAAATAGCTTTATCATCACTTGCACGATAGATTTCTTTTAACCAGTAAGGGAATAAACCATTAAGGGCTTGTGTATAATTTATTCCTAAATATCTTTGGGCAAATGATTGTAAAGGATAAGGAATAAATTCAGGAGTACGTCCAAAATCATTAATTCCTGATAAGCTTAAAGCACTATTGATTAAAAGTGTTCCATAAGCATCAACATCTTTTTCATGAGCTAAACATCTTCTTAAACAATCGATAATTGTTTTCATTGATCCTTCAGCGTAATGTTCCGCTAAAGGAGAACGTGTTAAATTTAAATAGTTAATAGATAATTGAACAAAGGCTGTCATTTGTCCATAAGTTAAAATACTTTTTGGTAAAGACATCATATAGATTGGATTAAGCCAAGTAAAGGTCGCTCTAGCTAAAGGACATCCTACTTGAAGCCCAGATTCGTCTAAAGTAATTTGAACATCTTCATTTGTTTCTGATCCTGACATAGGATTTGTCGGAATGGTAATAAGAGGAAGATGTGATAATCCTGCAGTTGAACATTGATATGTTAGATATTGTTCTAAAGGCGTTTCATTATTTAATGTGCCAAAAGCAATACTTTTAGCAAGATCCATACTTACACCGCCACCAATTCCTAAAACAACTTCAATATTATTTTCAAGACAAAGCTGTATACCTTCTTTAACTTTGCTTAAAAGAGGCTCTTTCCCTGATTTTAGAATCGTTGTTTCAAATTCTTCTTTTTTTAATTCATTTTCTAATATTTCAAGATGGCCACCTGAAATAAAACTATTAGTTGAAACAATAAGAAGTTTATTTCCTATTTTTTTCATTTCTTTAATCACAAGGGGTAATTGATTTTCACCATAAATGATTTTTACATTACTGTTATATACAAAATCTTGCATAGAATTCTCCTTTTTATTTAGTATTACCATTTCAAGTAATATAGTTACAATTTATTATAACAACTAATTGAATTAAATAGAATAAAAACCTCTATTAAGTATAACTTGAAAGTGCGTATTATCTATTTTATTAAATATTTTAGTAAATCTTTAATTGTAACAATACCATAAAAACATTGATTCTTTAAAACAACGATATCTTCGTAGAAATGTGAACATTCATTTTCAAGATAAAGCTGACAAACAGTTTTAATAGGAAGATGTGATGGAACAATAAGTGAATCTTTAAATAAATTAGGTTCAACTGTATCTAAATGACAAAGTATATTTTCTCTTTTTAAATAACCTAAATAATGTCCTTCATCATTAATGACATAGATTCTTTGAGCAGTGTTATTTTCTTCAAAGATTTGATAAGCATTTTTTATGTTTTGATAGGTTTTTAATGTGCATGGAAAATGACAGAGGGAATCGATTGTAGGAATATTTAAAGTTTTCTTATATTTGTTGTATAATTTTTTGATGGTTTCTTTGATAGAAGGTAAAAGATCATCAAAATTATCAACAGGCTTTTTTAAATAATACCCTTGACCATATTCAACTCCTAATTGAATTAAACATTCAAGTTCTTCCTTTGTTTCAATTCCTTCAACAATTAATTTATAATGCATGGCTTTACAATAATTGACCATCACTTCTACCTTTGTACGTTTATCTTTATTTAAATGAATATCTTGAATCAGTTCTCTATCTAGTTTGATATATTCGGGTTGTGTATGATTAATTCTATTTAAGTTTGAATAACCTGAACCTACATCATCGATGGCTATTTCAAAGCCTTGACTTCGATAATGTCTTACAGCTTGTTTAAACAAATGTTTATCTTCAATAGAAGTTTGTTCAGATAATTCAAAAACAACATTATTAGAATTTAGATGATACTTTTTTAAATATTCTTTTGTAAATCCTTGAACAAAATCTTGATCCAATAAAATATTAGCATCTACATTAATAAATAACTTTTTATCTGATGGCATTTGTTGGCTTGCTTTAATGGCACATTTACGACAAAGTTGATCAAGTTTCCATGAATGTCCAATTGTATGAGCAATCTTAAATAATTCTTCAATATTTATGGTACATGAATCTAAAGTAATACGACTTAAGGCTTCAAAAGATACTATTTCTCCTGTTTTTAAGGAAACGATTGGTTGAAAAACACTTTTTATTTTCTTTTCATTGATAATAGTAAAAAATTCATTGATCTTTTTTTCATTTAATTTCATTTCTTTATCCTCTATTCTTTCTAGAATATATA
>UQVG01000283.1 GCA_900544435.1 uncultured Erysipelotrichaceae bacterium
AATTTTTTATAAAGGAGAAAGGCGCTATGAATACATATTTTAATGAAGTAAAGAAAAATTTTGGCTTTGGTTGTATGAGACTTCCTATGAAAGATGATGAAGTTGATTACACTTTAACATCTAAAATGGTTGATTATTTTTTAAAACAAGGATTCAACTATTTTGATACAGCTCATGGATATTTAGGAGGAAAAAGTGAAATTGCTTTAAAAGCATGTTTAACTTCTCGTTATCCAAGAGATCAATATATTTTAACAGATAAACTTTCAACACATCATTTTAATAAACAAGAAGAAATTAGACCTTTGTTTGAAAGTCAATTAGAAGCTTGTGGTGTTGACTATTTTGATTTTTATTTAATGCATGCTCAAAGTGATGAAATTTATGCTAAATACAAAAAATTACATGCTTATGATGAAGCAAGAAAATTAAAAGCAGAAGGAAAAATTAAACATTTTGGGATTTCATTCCATGATAAAGCAGATGTTTTAGACATGATTTTAACTGAAAATCCTGATATTGAAGTCGTTCAAATTCAATTTAACTATGTAGACTACGAAGATCCTGCTGTACAAAGTAAAGCTTGTTATGAAGTATGTCGTAAACACAACAAACCAATTATTGTCATGGAACCTGTTAAAGGTGGTAACTTAGTTAATTTACCTGAAGAAGCAAAACGCATTTATGAAGATTTAGGTGACATGTCACCGGCAAGTTATGCTTTACGTTTTGCTGCTGGATTTGATGGAATGATGATGGTTTTATCAGGAATGAGTGATATGGCACAAATGGAAGATAACTTAAGTTTCATGAAAGATTTCCAACCATTATCTTCAAAAGAACAAGAAGCAGTTAAACAAGTCACAGAAATCTTCAAAAGCAAAAACTTTATCCCATGTACTGCTTGTCGTTACTGTATGGAAAAATGTCCAAAAAACATTGCCATTCCAGATTTATTTGCCTGCTTAAACGCTAAAAAAGTTTATGGAGATTGGAATAGTGATTACTACTATAACAATGTTCATACAGTTAAAAATGCAAAAGCAAGTGAATGTTTAAAATGTGGTTTATGTGAACAAATATGTCCACAACATTTACATATTAGAGATTTACTTGTGGAAGTCGCACAAACTTTTGAAAAAGAATAAAAATGATCAAAAAAGAGAAATCCTCGTGATTTCTCTTTTTAAATAAGTTTTAAAAATTTAAAGGCATTATATAAACCATCTTGATCTACATCATCTGTTACATAACTTGCTGCTTGTTTGACTTCATCATTTCCATTACCCATCGCTACAGAAAAGCCACAAGCTTTGAACATTGGAATATCGACCACACCATCACCAAAAGCAATGGCATCTTTAGGATCAACATTTAAATGTTTTAATAAAAGATGAATTGAATTTTCTTTATCAAATCCTTTAGCACGTGTTGCTCCATATAAAGCAAGTTCACCTTTACCACCCCATGTATCAACCGTCATATCCGAAAATTCTTCTTTAGCATCTAAAAAATCTTGATAAGATTTTAAAACAAATGCAGTTTTATTAACATCATCTCTTAATAAGTTTTCTCCACTAATCATATGTCTTGCTAGCGGTGGAACAGGTTTATTTGTATAATCCACACCTTGCCCATAAGTATATTTATAGCGTGCCATTAATGATTTTTCTTCATAACCTTCACTTAAAAACATTCCATCATTACATTCTAAACGGAACGCTAAATCTCTTTCATTACACCAATTTACAAAACGTGTACATTGTTCTAAAGTTAATGGTTGATGAAAAATCACTTCATTATTATATTCTACATAACAACCATTTCCATAGATCACACCATCAAAATTTAAATCCATATCTCTTGCTTCTATTTCACAACGACTACATCCTGTACAAACAATAATCTTATGTCCATTCTTTTGTGCTTCTTCCACTGCTTTTTTAGCTGAAGCAGGTAACTTTGCTTTATAATCAATCAATGTTCCATCAACATCTAAAAATAAATATTTCATTTTATATTTCCTTTCTTTATTCTTCCTAATTATATCTAGAAAAGAAAACGTTTTCAATAAAATATCATATTAATTTTCTAATAGTGTGCTTTAATCAAAAAAAGGAATCTTTTAGATTCCTCTAGTACATCCTTGAACCATTTTTTATTTTACCGATGTGTCTTTGCTCTCACACATCATCATCGCTCGGTCATTTTTTATATTATTGCCGAGTCAGAACCGCCACTCGTCATCATAGGATGTTTTAAAACATTTATCATGATTATACATATTTATAGATAAAAAACTATCATTTTATAATCATCTTCATACTACTTTTCTAATTCATTAATAATTACATTTATTTTTTCATTATAGAGGGTAAATAACGCCTCTTTTACAGATTCTAAGTTAGAAATCATTTCATCCTTTGAAATACCCTTTTCTTCCATCATATCTAAGCACTTTGCTACAGTAACTCGATTACTTTCATGAATACTTCCCATCAGCATCCACATACATTCATTCATATTATCTTTATTATCCATACAATATCTTCTTATGCTTTTTATAAATTTAATTTATTTATTTTCTAAATTTATGTAATATTCTATTAATTTTGGTTGAATTTCAGGATATGTCCATGAATCAGGAAATTCATCAAATAAAACAATCTTCTCCATTTCACTATGCAAACTTTCTTCAAAAGAATAAATATTTGCATAATAAAGCATACCGTACAGTTCTTCTCCCGTATCATTGACTCTATTTTTTCCAATAACAGAATAAACACAGATTGGCTTTATTTTAAAATCGATTGCACCTGTTTCTTCATGCAATTCTCTTTTAGCCGTTTCTAAAATATTTTCATTCTCTTCTCGATGACCACCTGGTATTTCAAAAGTATCTCTTAACTTATGTTTACAAAATACCCATTTATCTTGATACTTTGAAATAATAACTGCAAACTTTAATAATTGATCTTCAACTTCTTCATAAAATTGTACTTGCATAGCTAACTCCTTTTTTTGATTATAACATATAATAGAAAATTATATTTAATAAATCTTGATTATGTTAAACTCTTTTTATGTCACATTTGTGTCGTTGACGCCAAAGGTCTTATCATTCATTGCCAGTCATCTATAATAATAATTGAAGGA
>UQVG01000284.1 GCA_900544435.1 uncultured Erysipelotrichaceae bacterium
GCATTGATTTAATTGTTCATGGGACAAAGCATTATGAAAGATAGTAAAAAATATTTTAAGGATATTAATAAATTATTTCCTGTTCATAGTAATAAAGAAAAAAAATATTTAAATGATTTAAAAGAACAAGTTGATGAATACGATAATCTTTCTTATCATGAATTAGAAGAACAATTTGGTACACCTATTGATGTAGTCATTGCCTATTATGAATCAATAGATACAAAATATATCTTAAAAAAAATAAATCTTAAACGCATGATTACAACTATTTGTATTTTAATTTTATTATTTGTAGCATCTGCTTCATGTTACGAAATATATGTAGTAAATAAAGAAAGAGAAAAAATAGATAATATGTATCCTATACATTATGAAGAAGAAATTACCAAAGATAAGGAGATTATAGAATAATATGAAAAAATTACTTTTAGGATTAACATTAGTTTTAATGTTGTTTTTACCAATAAATACTGTATATGCTTTAGAAGAAAATTATAGCACTATATATTACGAAAACGGCTATTACTATGAAACTATAGTTACTACCATAAATTCCGTTGCACGTTCAGCAAAAGAAGGCAGTAAAACAGTTTATTGTAAAAATTCATCGGGTAAAACTTTATGGTCTGTAACAGTTAATGGAACTTTTACATATAATGGAAGTACTTCTAGCTGCACATCAGCAAGTGTTTCAACTTCGGTAGTAGATGCTAGTTGGAAAATTGCAAGTAAATCTAGTTCAAAAAGTGGAAATACTGCAAAAGCAACTGCCACAGCTCATTACTATTTAAATGGAAATATTATAGATAGACAAACAAAGACTGTTACTTTAAAATGTAGTGCCAGTGGAAAATTAAGTTAATTTTATGTAGCTGAAAATTAGAATTTCTTTGTAATCATCTTTTAAAAACATTAATATCAAAAATGAGTGTTTTTTTGTTCCCTTCCTTACAAAATAGAGCATAAAAGTCCTTGTTGCATAAGGACTTTTTATATATGCTCAAAAATAGGTATACTAATTTAGGTTAAAATAAGACAAAACTTTTAACATATTCATTGATAAAGAAATGGTTCACTTAAATTAATGCCTTTATCATAAGAATATAGATAAAAAGGATTGATAAATACACATTATTTCCACATATATATAATAAAATAAATTAAAGAGGTGATACATATGAAGCCTATTTATTTAATTGTATTAATGATCATTGTTATAATTGCTATTAACCTTTATCTATTTATTCAAAATAAAAAAAATAAAGGGAAAAACAATTACTTAGAAACTAAAGAACTTCATGATTTATCCCGAGATGTTCATAGTGTAGACTATGAAATTTCAAGAGCACAAGCACATATGACTTACCATAATTCAGGCAAAATATGAATTTGTCCTCTAACTATTGAAAGGATACAATTTGTATGTATCCTTTTCATATGCAAAAAAATATGAATATTTATCCCTTGTTTAGGCATGTAGGGTATAAAAAGTAAAAAAGATAGCGTTTTCATAAGCGAAAACACTTTTTTTATGATATATTTAAAGAAGAGGTGAAAATCATGAAATTAAAAACACTTGATCAAAGACAAGCAGGTATTTTATTACCGTTATTTAGTTTACCAGGAAAACATGGAATTGGAGATTTAGGAAAAGAAGCTTATGAATTTGTTGATTTATCTGCTCAAGCAGGTTTTTCTATTTGGCAAATTTTGCCGTTAAATCCATCAAGCTCTGGTAATTCACCCTATACTCCTTATTCATCTTTTGCTGGTGATGAAATATATATTTCTTTAGAACTTTTAAAAGATTGGCATTTGTTAGATGAAGTTCCTAACTATTTACAAGATTTAAAAAGAGTTGATTATAAACGCGTACGTTTATTTAAAGATCGTTATTTAAGAAAAGCTTATCAAGCTTTCTTAAAAGATAAAGAATTAAAGAAAGAATATCGTACTTTTGTTAAAGGAACATTTTGGCTTAAAAAATATGCACGTTTTATGGCTTTAAATAAAGCAAATGAAGGTTTACCTTGGGTAGATTGGAATGATGAAGATCAAAATATTAAAGGAAGTAATGAAGGATTAGAAGCAGAAATTGATTATATTCAATTTCTTCAATATATTTTTGTAAAACAATTTAATTTATTAAAAATACATGCTCATCAAAAAGGAATTTCTATTATGGGAGATTTGCCTTTATATGTAGGTGATGATTCTGCAGATGTTTATGAGTATCGTAAATGTTTCCAATTAGATGATAAATTTTATCCTAAATTTGTATCTGGAGCATCACCAGATTACTTTTCAAAAGATGGCCAATTATGGGGACATCCATTATATGATTGGAATTATTTAAAGAAAACAAGATATAATTTTTGGATTAAAAGATTAAAATGGAATAATGAAGTTTTTGATATTTTAAGAGTTGATCACTTTAGAGCTTTTGATACATATTGGTCAGTTCCTTATGGAAGTGCTACAGCTAGAGAAGGAAAGTGGATAGAAGGACCAAGTTATCATTTTCTAGATTCAGTTTATAAACAATTACCAGAACTTAATATGATTGTTGAAGACTTGGGAGAATTACGTCCACAAGTACATGAACTAAGAGATCATTATGATCTATTGGGAATGAAAGTTATGCAATTTTCTTTTGGAGAAGATGAAAGAAAAGTTAAATATAAAATTCCTAAGCATTGTGTTGTTTATACAGGAACACATGATAATGCTACTCTTAAACAATGGTATGAAGAATTAGATGATAAAGAAAGAATGAAAGAAATTATGAAAGGTCTTGGATATACAGGAGAAAATCTTGTGGAAGATATGCTTGCATATACACTTGAATGTGATGCAGTGATTTCTATTATTCCTTTACAAGATTTACTTGGTTATGGCAAAGAAGCACGTATTAATTTACCAGGCACAGTTGGTCCACATAATTGGTCTTATAAACTTACTTCATTTGATGATTATCAAAATCAAATAGCAGTAATTCAAAAAATGTTGAAAAAAGCTAAAAGATAAATACCATACTTATTATTTATATATCCTAAAAAGTAGCGATAAAAGCTACTTTTTTTAAATTTACAAGGATGTAATCGCTTTTATTAATTAAATTACGATAATAAAATTG
>UQVG01000285.1 GCA_900544435.1 uncultured Erysipelotrichaceae bacterium
GACTGTAAGATTATAGTACTGATACAGAAGGTGAAAACTATGAAAAAAATAAGACTTAAAGAATTATTTAATATACCTAATTGTTTATGCTATTTAAGAATAATACTTATTCCTATTTTTTTACATCGCTATTTTTTAGCTGGAAGTAAAGAAGATTATTATATATGTGCTATTATCTTAATTATTTCAGGTCTATCTGATTTTTTAGATGGCTATATTGCTAGACATTTTCAGATGATTACTGATTTTGGAAAAATTATAGATCCAATTGCTGATAAATTGACACAATTTACGGTTGCATTTGTTTTAGTTTATACGTATTCATGGATGTGGTTATTACTTCTTATCATTGTTTTAAAAGATGGAATGCTGGCTTTAGGTGGACTTTATTTATATGAAAAAGGAGCAAAGGTACAAGGAGCTTCTTGGTGGGGAAAAATTTCTACTGCTATCTTTGATGTTGTCGCAATCCTATTAATTGGAATACATATTCCAAATTCTGTTTTTGCAACTGTTTCAATTTTTATTTGTATTATATTGATGCTTTTATCACTTGTTTTATATGCTAAACAACTATTATCTATTTATAAGGAGCTTAAAAATGAATAAAAGGCAAATAAAGTTAAGTTGTTATTTAGAACAATTAAATATAGAGGTTGTTAAAGTAGAAATGATTTTAAATCAACTAAATAGATTGAAAAATAATCAAGAAATTGCAAATTATATTGTTGAAAGAGATTTATTGAAAACAAGATGTCAATTAGAATTATCGCTTGCTTCTTTGTGTATTATTCTAAGAAAGATGTGTGAAAATCAATTTATTACCTTAAACCAAGAAAGAAGAAAAGATATTAATAGTATTATTCATTCAAATCGATTTGATTTTTTTGAGGATGATAAAGTTTATGTTTTTTCACAAAAAGGACAAGAAGAAGTTAATATAATCCAATTATTAGATTATGCAAAAAAGATATTTAAAGAAATCGTATGATTTTTTTGGACATCTTTTTTATTTTAACCAAGATAAAATAAAATTGGTGAATAAAATGAATATTAAAAAAAATTGTGGTATTGTTTTGATTATTTTGGGTATCATCTTAACATTAGATCGTACAAATGAATTTAAGGGAATCGTTTCAATTATTGTCTATTATATCCAAGAATATTGGCCTTTACTCATTACTTTTTGTGGTGTTTCATTACTTGCAACACCACAAAAAACAAAAAAGAAATGAAATAAAAAATACTGATTTTATATAGCTAAATGAATTGAAACGAGATAACAAAAATGATAATATGTACAATGTATTAATGGAGGAAACAAAAAAATGAAAAAAAGACCTATCGTATTATGTATTATGGATGGTTATGGTATTTCTGAAAGCATTAATGGTAATGCTGTAAGACTTGCTAATACACCTAATTTAGATGATTTAATGGCTATGTATCCAAACACAACTATTTCAGCTAGTGGTATGCCAGTTGGTTTACCTGATGGACAAATGGGAAATAGTGAAGTTGGACACTTAAATATTGGAGCAGGTAGAACTGTATATCAATCATTAACTTTAATTAATAAAGCTTTAAATGAAAAAACTTTCTTTGAAAATGAAAAATTCTTAAAAGCAATTCAACATGCTAAAGATAATGGTTCTAAATTACATATTTGGGGATTATTATCAAATGGTGGTGTTCACTCATCGAATGAACATATTTATGGTTTATTAGAATTAGCTAAACAACAAGGTTTAGATAAAGTATATGTACATGCTTTCTTAGACGGAAGAGATGTTGCTCCTGATAGTGGTGTTGATTTCGTAAAAGAATTACAAGAAAAAATTGAAGAAATCGGTGTTGGACAAATCGCATCAATTTCTGGTAGATACTATGCAATGGACAGAGATAAAAGATTTGATCGTGTTAAATTAGCTTACGATGCAATCGTATGTCAAGAAGGTGAATCTTTTGAATGTCCAGTTCAATATGTAAAAGATTCTTATGCTAAAGATGTATTAGATGAATTCGTTATCCCTGGTTACAACAAAAACGTTGAAGGAACAATTGATGATGGAGATTCAGTAATCTTCGCTAACTTCAGACCAGATAGAGCTATTCAATTAGCTACAGTAATCACAAATCCTACATTCTATGAAGGATATGTACCTGAAAAACAAGTTAAAGATTTAGAATTCGTATGTATGATGAAATATGCTGATAGCGTTAATGGAGAAATCGCATTCGTTTCACCTGAACTTACAAATACATTAGGTGATTATTTATCAGCTCAAGGTTTAAAACAATTACGTATTGCTGAAACTGAAAAATATGCTCACGTAACTTTCTTCTTTGATGGTGGGGTAGATAAAGAAATCGAAGGAGCTACTCGTGTGTTAGTTAACTCACCAAAAGTTGCTACTTATGATTTACAACCTGAAATGTCAGCTTATGAAGTAAAAGATAAATTAATTGCTGAATTAGATAAAGATATTCATGATGTTGTAATCGTTAACTTTGCTAACTGTGACATGGTAGGACATACTGGTGTTATTCCTGCAGCAATCAAAGCTGTTAGCGTTGTAGATGAATGTATTGGTGAAGTATATGAAAAAGTTCTTGAATTAGGTGGAACTATGTTAATTACTGCTGACCATGGTAATGCTGAAGAAGAATTAGATGCAGATGGTAATCCATTCACTGCACATACAACAAATGTTGTACCTTTAATTGTTACTAATTCTCATGTAGGATTAAAAGAAGGCGGAAAATTAGGAGATTTAGCTCCAACAATGTTACAATTATTAGGTTTACCAATTCCTGAAGAAATGGATGGAGAATCTTTATTAAAATAATCAATAAGTTCATATTGATTTCATTTTTAATAGGTATATTAAGTGGGTGTAGTCATACTACATCCACTCATACTATACAGAAAGATTTATCAAAAGATCAAATTATAGAAATCAATTATGATGATGTTTTAAAGAAAATAGATCAAAAAGAAGATTTTGTTTTATATATAGGTAGACCTGATTGTAAAGATTGTCAAGAATTTGAACCTTATTTAAAAAGTTATTTAAAGAAAAATAAAGGAGTTTATCTTTATTATTTCAATATTAAAGAATAT
>UQVG01000286.1 GCA_900544435.1 uncultured Erysipelotrichaceae bacterium
ACAAATATTAGAAACAACACCTACTAGAGTAACATTTTGGTAGTTTTTATCCTTTAAGTAATTTCCTAATTCAAGAGAACCAAAAGTTGTTTTTTCAATACAAATATCATGTTCTTTTTTAGCAGTATTTACCTTGCCATATAGTTTCCAACCATCACTATTTTTAATGCAATGTTCAATTGGCAAATTCTTTCCTTCTTGAGTTTCTAAATAATTATTTTGATGTGTATCGAAAGTAAAAATAACATCATCTTTATTTTGATGATATTGATCAATTAAAGAAGCAAGATACTCATCCAAATATTCAGCTTCTTTAAATCCCAAACTACCATTTACAAAATCTTTTTGATAGTCTACTACAATCAGTAATTTTTTCATAAAATTTCTCCAATCATTTTTATTTAATCTTAACATATATATTGACTTTGTAAATAAATATCATATAATATTCATATGAACATATATTCATATGAAAGGAGAAAAAATGGATAAAATCGTTAATAATGAAATTGTTGAACAAGTAAAGAAAGCAATGCCCGAAGAAGAATCTTTATATGATGTTGCTGAATTATTCAAAGTGTTTGGTGATTCAACAAGAATACGCATTATTTGTGCACTATTTGATCATGAGATGTGTGTTTATGATTTAGCTGCTTGTTTAGATATGACGCAGTCAGCTATTTCTCATCAACTTAGAATTTTAAAAGCCAATAAATTAGTTAAAAATAGAAGAGATGGTAAAATGATGTACTATTCGTTAGATGATGAGCATGTAAAACTAATTTTTGAGGCTGGTTATAGTCATATCATGGAGGATAAATAATATGAAATATAAATATAAAGTTAATGGCCTTGATTGTGCTAATTGCACACAAAAATTAGAAGATGCTTTAAATAAAAAAGAAGAGATTAATGATTGTGTAATTTCTTTTGCAACAGGTATGATGACTTTTGATAGTAATCAAGAAATTAATGATAATGAGCTTCTTTCTTTTATGCAATCCATTGAAGATGAAGTAACAATAGATAACCTCTCTACAAACAAAACACATCATCACGATGAATGTAGTTGTGGACACCATCATGAACATGAACATCATCACGATGAATGTGGATGCGGACATCATCATGAACATGAACATCATCACGATGAATGTGGATGCGGACACCATCATGAACATGTGGAAGATCATCGTGAATTGGCTAATTCAATCAAATTTAATATAGTTGGTTTGGATTGTGCAAACTGTGCAAGTAAAGTAGAAGCTGAGATAAAAAAACAATCTTACATTGAAGATGCGGTTGTTAATTTTTCTACTCAAAAGTTAATGGTTAAAGTAAAAAACGATGATTCTTTAATGGAAAAGTTACAAGCTGTTGTTGATTCTGTTGAAGAAGGAGTTGTTTTATCAAAAGAAGATAATCAAAAAATATATAGTAAACCAAAATTATTTGATTTAAAAGAAGATATGGAATTGGTTGAAGGTGTTATTATTTTTATAGGGGCACATTTCTTTGCAGGTGGTTTTGCTACTTTCTTATATTTGTTTGCTTATTTATTAATTGGTTATAAAGTCATTTTAAAAGCAATTAAAAATATTGGTAGAAAAGACTTTTTGGATGAAAATTTCTTAATGTGTTTAGCAACTTTTGGAGCGATTGCTTTAGGTGATTACAGTGAAGCAATTGCGGTTATGCTATTTTATGCTATTGGTGAAATTTTCCAAGGATATGCTGTTAATAAGACAAGATCATCTATTTCTTCTTTAATGGATATTAAAAGTGAATATGCTACAATTGTAAAAGATGATCAAATGATTCAAGTGACTCCTGAAGAGGTACAAGTAGGAGATACAATTGTTGTTAAAGTTGGAGAAAAAGTACCATTGGATGGTAAAGTTATTAAAGGAAACAGTATGTTAGACACTGCAAGTTTAACAGGTGAATCAGTTCCTAGAAGTGTTGAAGTAGGAGATGAGGTTTTATCAGGGGTTGTCAATTTAAATGATGTTATTTATATTGAAGTAACAAAACCTTATGCGGATAGTACAGTAAGTCGTATTATTGATCTTGTTGAAAATTCTGCAAGTAAAAAAGCTAAAATCGAAAAATTTATTACCCGTTTTGCAAAAGTTTATACACCAACTGTTGTTGGACTTGCTGTTTTATTATTAATTGTTCCAATGATTATTTTACCAAATCAAAATTTCTATGATTGGCTTTATCGTGCATGCACATTCTTAGTTGTTTCTTGTCCATGTGCACTTGTTATTTCAGTACCTTTAGGTTTATATGCTGGTATTGGTAAAGCGAGTGCTTTAGGTGTTTTAGTTAAGGGTGGAAACTATTTAGAATTATTAAAAGATATTGATACTGTTGTTTTTGATAAAACAGGAACACTTACTAAAGGTGAATTTGAAGTTGTTGAAATTTCAGATGATCATTTATTAGAAATTGGTGCATATGGTGAATATATGTCAAATCATCCAATTGCTAGAAGTATTGTTAAAGCTTATAATAAAGAAATCGATAGCACAAGAATAACAGATTTTAAAGAAATCGCTGGAAAAGGCCTTTCTGTTGTTATTGATCAAAAACAATATGAATTAGGAAATGAAAAATATTTTCATGAATTAGGTATTGAAGTGAGTCAACCTCAATCTATTGGAACAATTGTTCATATAGCATGTCAAAAACAATATTTAGGACATATCGTTGTTGCAGATGTTATTAAAGAATCTACAATGCCAGGTATCCAAGACTTAAAGAAGGCACATGTTTCAAATACTGTTATGCTTACAGGAGATCATTCAACTGTTGCTCATGATATTGCTTCTAAAATAGGAATTGATCAAGTATATAGTGATTTATTACCACAAGATAAAGTTACACAATTAGAAAAATTAATGGGTAATGATCATGTCGTAGCTTTTGTTGGTGATGGTATTAATGATGCACCTGTTCTTGCTAGAAGTGATATTGGTATTGCGATGGGTGGCGTTGGTAGTGATGTAGCTATTGAAGCTGCAGATGTTGTTTTAATGAGTGACGATATTACGTCAATTGCTAAAGCTATTCAAGTTTCTCATTATACAAACTTTATTTTAA
>UQVG01000287.1 GCA_900544435.1 uncultured Erysipelotrichaceae bacterium
AAATTTTAAAAAAAGAAATCAAACAAAAAATAATCATTGAAAATGATGTCAATTGTGCCAGCATTGGTTTTTATCATCAATATCCACGCTATCAAAATAGTGCTTTGATTTATCAACCTGCGATTGATTATGTAGGCTGCGGCATGATCATTCAGGGAAAACTTTATAATGGTTTTAGTCATTTTGCGGGAGAACTTCGATGTTTACCTTTTTATGATCATTTACAACAAAAGCGTTTATTAAAAGATGATCCTCAAGAATTATTAGAAAAACAGATTGCTACTTTATGTTGTGTCTTAAATCCAGAAGCTATTGGTATTTGTAGTGATGTTTTAAAAGACATACAAATATCTTTACCAACGATTCCTTTAAAACATCAACCTCAAATAATTAAAATTAATCAACTATATACATTGATTAAAGAAGGACTTTTTCAAATAGGAAAGAATCAAATGATAGGAGAGATGAATAATGAATAAAAGTTATATTGATTTACATATGCATAGTTTATACAGCGATGACGGAGAATTTACACCTACTCGACTTGTAGAAATGTGTCATGAAGCAGGGGTAAAAATTATGGCGATTGCTGATCATAATTGGGTTAAAGCCATTGATGAAGCCAAAAAGAAAGCAGAAGAATTAAAGATAAAATATATTCCTGCTATTGAAATTGATTGTACTTACAAAGGAATCAATTTACATGTTTTAGGTTATGGAATCGATTATACAAACCCAGCATTTAATCAATTGGGAGAAGATATTTTAAAACAAGAACTCAATTGTAGTTTAAAAAAATTAGAACTTACCAATCAATTAGGCTTTGATTTAAAAAAAGAACAATTAGATGCCGTAAGTAGTAATGGGGTTTATACTGGAGAAATGTTTGGTGAAGCTTTGTTAAAGGATGAAAGATATGTAGATCATGAACTTTTAAAACCTTATCGAAGCGGCGGAAGTCGTAGTGATAATCCCTATGTTAATTTCTATTGGGATTATTATGCTCAAGGGAAACCTTGTTATACAGAAGTTATTTTTCCTTCATTAGAAAAAACAATTCAATTAATTAATGATCATGGGGGAGTAGCTGTATTAGCGCATCCGGGAAATAATTTAAAAGGAAAGTTTGACATTTTTGATGAAATGGTAGAAAAAGGACTTCAAGGAGTTGAATGTTTTTCAAGCTATCATAGTCTTGAAACTAATGATTATTTTTATCAAAAAGCTAAAGAGCTTAATTTATTATTTACTTGTGGAAGTGATTTCCATGGTAAAACGAAACCCGCGATTCATTTAGGTGAAAATGGTTGTGTTTCACCAGATGAAATTAAAGAACTTTTAATTAAATACCAATTAATAAGAGGCTAATTTAGCCTCTTAAGTATTTTTTTAAGTTTTCTAATTGATTATAACAATCACTTACACCTAGGTCATACATTTGTTGAATGACTTCTTTGTCTTTTTCAAGTCGTCCAATAGGGATGAGTTGACTAGGTCTTAAAACAAAAATCTTCTTTTCTTTTTCTAATTTTGTAATTAAATCTAAAGACGCATTATAATTTAAATAACGATTATTTAAGGTTTCTACAAAATGAGGATATTGATGATAAAAGAGTTTATTAAGATGTTTATTGGATGGCTTTTTACAATAATCTAAAGGTCTTGTTAAAACGACAATGATTTTATCAACATCCATCTCTAACATTTTTTTAATAGGAATACTATCACTACAGCCACCATCTAAATATTCATGACCATTGACTTGGATGATATGAGATACAAAAGGCATTGAACCTGATGCTCTTAAATATTCAACTTGATCATAATTATCTAAAGTATCCAATAACTTATATTCTGCTTTTCCTGTTTGTAAATTTGTCACAACAGCATAAAAATCAACAGGAGATTCTTGATAACTTTGATAATCAATTGGATCTAAATCATCAATCAATTTTTCAAAACAAAATTCTTCATTCATGACGTTTCCTGTTTTTAAAAAAGAATAAATACCCATATAATCTTTATTTCCAGCGTAAGCTTTATTATATCTTAAAACACGTCCTATTTGTTTTGATTTATAATTCATTCCAAATAAAGCTCCTGCTGAAACACCAATAATTGTATCAACATCAATCTTTTCTTTTAAAAATGTATCAATGACTCCTGCTGTGTATAAACCACGCATAGCGCCACCTTCTAATACTAAACCAACTTTCATTTATATCACCGAGGGTATTATATCATAAAATTTGAACATCAAAGCAAAAAAGAAGATGTTTGAATAAAATATATATTTTGCGTATAATACGATTAGGTGATTAAAAATGGAAAAAGGCAAAATACGTATGCTCGCCAATTTAATAGAGCTAAATAAAATAGAAGTAAGACTTTCAAAAAAATATTATGGGGGAATTTCTCCAAAATTTTATTTGAGAGATTTAAATAAAGAAACACTTGTAGAAATTCCTGTTGCTGAAACATGTGAAGATGATATTTGTGTTAAATATTATTTTAAAAATGTTCATATTGATTTAACACATCATTATGAAATGGTAGATAATTATGGTTTAAGTGCTATTTTACAATATGTAAGACTTTCTGAATTGGATAATTTTGATGAATTATTTTATTATGATGGAAGATTAGGACCTCTTTATCAAAAAGAAAAGACTACTTTCAAAGTGTGGGCGCCTACAGCTTTAGAAGTCATGGTTAAAGTAGGAAATGAAGCTTATCAAATGGAAAGAAAAGAAAAAGGTGTTTTTGAAGTAACGGTCCAAGGAGATTTAGATAATCAAGAATATAATTATTTGATTCGTCATCATAAAAGTTTTCATGAAACATTAGATCCTTATGCTTATGCTTCTAATGCGAATAGTAATAGTAATATTGTTATTGATGTTGATAAAATCAATGAACCACTTTATTTAGAAAACTTACCACATATGAAAAGAAAAACAGAAGCGATCATTTATGAATTAAGTGTTCGTGATTTTACTATGTCTAAAACAATTAATGCAACACATCCAGGGACTTTTATGTCTTTAATAGAAAGTGGTTTAGTTACACCACAAGGTAATAA
>UQVG01000288.1 GCA_900544435.1 uncultured Erysipelotrichaceae bacterium
TTGTGAGTGTTTTTTTTACAGCCTTATTATCAAATGTCTTTAAATATTCTTTAATATCTAATTCAATCAAAGCAATACATTCATTTTCCTTTAAAACAATATTTTGTAATTTAGAAGGAGTAGGAGCACTTTTAAATAAATCACCAACATAATCTTCTAAATATAATTCCATTGCTTCCTTAGCCATATCATAAGCCTCTTCAAAAGTATCCGCACAGCTAAAACACCCATCTAAATCTGGAAAAGTAATTGTAATACCATCATCCTCTTGCAAAAAAACTGCTGGATAAATTAATTTTTTACGCATACAAACAACCTCCATTTATGATTATAACACGTGTCGATACGTATAATAATATCTACTATTAAGAATTTATAATTTCTTTTATATCCTCTAAATTTTCTACAAAATAAATACCCTCTTGTTTTTCCTTAGATGACAAATCAAAATCAATCATCTTATCTAAAAGTTTCTTTAAATCATCATAATACCCATTTAAATTATAAAGCATACAAGGTGTCTTTAAATGTTTCAATGAGACTTTAGACATAACTTCTGTAATTTCTTCTAATGTACCTGTTCCTCCTGGAAAAGCAATAAACGCATCTCCTAATTCAATCATCTTTGTTTTTCTTTCGCTCATATCTTGTGTCACAATTAATTGTGTTATTTCAGGATAATCAAAACCTGCATCAATGAAAAATTGTGGTTCAACACCTATGACTTTTCCCTTTGCCTTTAAAACACTTTCAGCCAGTTCTCCCATTAAACCACATTTAGAACCTCCATAAACAAGAGTATGTCTATTTTCTCCAATCCACTTACCAAGTTCTCTTGCTGCTAAAGTAAGTTTTTTATCATTTCCACTACTTGCCCCTAAATAAACTGTTATATTCATGAATACCTCCAAAATTTATAAATTAAATCATTTTTATTCTTTTGACTTATTATATCATTTTCTGTATAAAAAATGATCTTTTGCTTCATAATAAAGCAGGTGATTTTATGAATGAATCTTATTGGCAAAAAACAAGTCAACATCCTTGTTTTAAACAATTAAATAAAGATATAAAAACGGATATTCTTATTATCGGTGGTGGTCTATCTGGTATTTCATGTGCTTATCAGCTAAAAGAAACAGGTAAAAAAATAACTGTTGTAGAAAAAAATCTTTTAGGTAGTCATACCAGTGGACATACAACTGCTAAAATTACTCTTTTACAAGGTCTTATTTATCAAAAACTTGTAAAACATTATAATATTGAAACAGCTTATTTATACTATCAAAGTCAAAAAGAAGCGATGAAAGGTATTCAAGATTTAATTAAAAAAGAAAAAATCGATTGTTGTTTTAAAGAATGTACCATGTCTTTATATACCAATGATTTAAAAAATGTCGAGAAACTTGAAAAAGAACAACATTATTTACAACTCTTTGGAGAGACTGTTTTTGATAAACAAAAACATTTAAAAACAATCAGTTTAGATCATCAATATATTTTTCATCCTTTAAAATATCTTTATCACCTTGTTGAACGTTGTCAAAAAGAAAATATCCAATTTTATGAACATAGTCGAGTTGAAAAAATCATTAGAAGAAAAAATGATTTTCTTGTCTATGTACAAGGACATCGTATTATTTGCCAAGATCTCATTCATGCAACGCGTTACCCTTTTATTAAAAGAGGATTCTACTTTTTAAAAATGTTTCAATCTTTAGAAAGTGTTGATTTAAAACAAAGAACAGGAAATCAATGTACACTCTCTATTGATCTTACAGAAAGCTATCGACCTTTAAAAAATCATGCTTTAGTTATTAATTCTAAAAGTAAAGACTGGTTTGCACAAGATACGATTCCTTTAAGAGGAATTCCTTATATAGGGCGTTATAGAGAACATGAATATTTTATTTATGGTTTTCAAAAATGGGGTATGACAAATTCTTTTTTAGCGTCTAAAATCATTAAAGATCTTTATTTAAATAATGATAATGCCTATCTTTCTTTGTTTTCTTGTCATTATTATTCTTTAAGCTATTCTAAAATATATTTTAAACAAATACTTCATCATCTTTATCTTGGTTATATAAAATTTCATTTTCATACCAAAAAAAACTTACAAAGAGGTCAAGGTGGACTTATAAAAATCAATCATAAACTCTATGCTGTTTATTTAGATAAGCACGGTATTTATCATTATTTTTCACCCTACTGTCCTCATTTAAAAGGTCTACTTTCTTTTGATGAAAAACATCAAATATGGCATTGTCCATGCCATCAATCTATTTTTGATTGTTATGGAAAACTCATTGAAGGTCCATGTTTAAAAGATATGAAAAACAAATAAAAAAACAGCAAATGCTGTTTTTTATTACTTGTATAAATATTATTTAATCATGTCTTTTTTCTTGATAAAAATCATTCCACTAAGTGCACTCAATAAAGTAACGATCCACATAGCTATAGTAGATGTATCTCCTGTTTTTACTTTTGAATCTGTTTTTTCTTCTTTTTGAGAAGGTTGTTCTTGAGAATTATTTTTATCAATAGAAACTGTAACATTTTGATCTTTATCGGCTGGTTGTGTTGGTTTCGTTGGTTCTTCTTTTAATGCTGGAATAACTTCACCTTTACTTAAAAGTTGACCACATCCTAAGCAATAAGTATCACCAGTATATCCATCTTGACCAATTTGTGCTTCAATTTGACCTCTTACTTCAGTTTCACCATCATGATTTTCTAAATCAAAATCACCATATTCTTCTCCACAAACATCGCAGATAGCTTTTTTATGACAATTAGCTTTTCCACCTTGATGATCTTCGATATCTTTTTTAGCACCACAACCACATTCTAACCAATGTTTTTGATCATCATGATTCATGACATAAGAATGTGCATGTACCTTATTTCCTTCATTATCTACAAATTGAATTTGACTATCTACTGGCACAGTAATCATTGAATCTTCATGATTATAATCTGGTAAAACAAATTTTCCTTCTGCTTTTTCTTCAATAATAAGAGATGTATCTGCTGTTAAACGGATTTCTCCTGTACCACTTATTGATTTAAC
>UQVG01000289.1 GCA_900544435.1 uncultured Erysipelotrichaceae bacterium
ATTAATGGTTAATATAATTTGCGGTTGTGTGGTGTGTTAAATCTGCGGTTTAACAGTCATAATGGAAAAGTAGATATCTTAGAAACAAGCTATAATGAAAAGACAAACAGCTTAACATTTGGAACAGATAAGTTCAGTGACTATGCAATTCTCTATAAAGATACGAAAGAAAAAGAAGCAGTAACACCAACAGTAAAAGTTGAAACAACAAATAAAGAAACTGTAAAAGCTGAAAACAAGAAAGAAGTGAAGAAGGTTAAAACAGGGGATGAAGCATTTATTGTTGGATTTGTATATTTATTAGTTATGTCTTTAATTGGATTAATTTATTTAAGAAAAAGAGAGGATAGATAATTCTTTTAAGAAGTCTCTGTAAATGGAGACTTCTTTTTTCTTTGGACTAAACGTCCATTGAAGAAAGATAAAATAACGGTAGAAAAAGAACAAATATTTTATAAAAGTCAAGTCGTTTTGGTTAGGAAACTCGCAAATTTGACACAAACTTGAGACAAAAAGAAAGAAGAACCATGATACAATTTACTTGTAACAGATCTAGATAAGTTACCTCAAATAAAAAAGAAAGTAGGTAATGAATTTGATAATAGTAAATAACTTAACACCTGACAGTGCTTGTCGTACCTTCTTCAGTAATGACATTCATTTTGCATCTTTTTCTAATGCTGTTTTATTTGATGGAAAACAACTCATTCCTCCTGAAAGATTTGTCCGGTTTGAATTTGATACCTCATTTATTATCAATGATACAAAAAGTGTAGAAGATAAAAAAAGAAGGAGGGATATTGTCGTCAAAACTGATGTCAATGGAATCTATTGTCTTTTTGGCATCGAACATCAAAGTACGATTGATGTAGAAATGGTGATTCGCTGTGGAAACTATGAAGGATTACACCGAAGAATAAAGATGAATAGAAATAACTTTATTTATGCAGCAATTATTACAGGAAGTTTAGATTTAATCAAAGACTTACCAGAAGGCGATGAAATCGATATGTGTGAAGGAATGGAAAGAATGGCAGAAAGATTTAGAAGTGAAGGGCGAACAGAAGGTAGAAAAGAAGGAAAACTAGAAGAAAAGAAAAATACATTAAAAGAACAATTAATCATTAAATTAGGAGCTGTTTCAAGTCGTTTAGAAGAACAACTTACAAATGCATCACTTTCTACAGTTATTGCTGTTTTTGAAAATATTATTGCTTGTACAATGGAGTTATTAAATATTGAAAGAAAAAAGGCTGTAATCATTAATTTTATTTTAATTACAGTACTTTCATTACCTTGTGCATTAGGATTTAATGTTTTAAGTCATATTCAACCCTTAGGAGCGGGTTCTACAATTTTAGATTTAGAAGATTATTTGTTAGTCAGTTATTGTTGCCATTAGGCTCACTTATTTATTATTCTGTACTTCAAAATATGGTTGGGGATTTGAAAATTATCAAAAAGAAGCAAATATTGGTCAAGGAATGAAAGTTCCACATTGGATGAAATTTTATGTTACAATTATTTTGCCAATTGTTGTTATTTTTGTATTTATAAATGGAATTATATAGGAGTTTAAAATGAAAGTAAGACGTGCAATCATTAAAGATTTAAAAAGAGTTCAAGATTTATACGGGATTGTCAGTGATGAAATGGCAGGTACTATTTATGATATTATGTGGAGAAGGGATATTTATCCTTCAAAAAAAGAAATCGTCAAAGATATTCGTCATCATAAATTGTATGTTTTAGAAAAGGATAATAAAATTATTGGGGCAATGGTATTAAATCATGAATGTGATGAATGCTATAACAAGCTATCATGGCAAATATTTGCGGATGATGATGAAGTCTTAATTTTGCATCGTTTATGTATACATCCTCAATATCGGGGATGTGGAAAATTTCTTATTAAACAAGCTATTGAAATAGCAAAATTCTTAAATCAAAAAGCGATTCGTTTAGATGTATTATGTACAAATAAGCCAGCAATTTATCTTTATGAAAAATGTGGTTTTTTATTACAAGGATATCAAACAATGGATTATGGGAAACCTGTTGTTGCAGGTCTTTATGAAAGACTTATATAAAAAGGTTGTCAATTGACAACCTGTTTTTTATTCGAATTCATTTTGATTAAAATCTTCAGATGTTTTTGAATACTTAAATCTCATAACTGCTTTATTATTGACAATTGTACCACTTGGTACAGATTTAATAATAAAAGTATTACCACCAATAACAGAGCCTTCACCAACAACAGTATCTCCGCCTAATACACTAGCATTAGAATAAATTGTAACATTATCTTCTATAGTAGGGTGTCTTTTAACATTCTTTAAGCTTTGTCCTCCATGAGTAGAAAGTGCACCTAATGTCACCCCTTGATAAATTTGAACATGTTCGCCAATCACTGTAGTTTCACCAATAACAATACCTGTACCATGATCAATCATTAAATATTTACCAAGTGTTGCTCCTGGATGAATATCAATTCCTGTTAAACTGTGAGCATGTTCTGTCATAATACGAGGAATTAAAGGAATATTTAATTTATATAATTCATGGGCAATACGATTGACCATAATTGCATAATATCCTGGGTAAGAAAGTACAATTTCAGAAATAGAAATAGCTGCTGGATCGCCATCAAATGTTGCTTGTGCATCAGTTGCAAGATATTCTCTTATTTGAGGAATTGTTTTTAAAAAAGCTAATGTTTTATCTCTTGCTTCCTCTTCTTTACAAGCATCCTTGCAATTTTCACAATAATCAAAAGCAAGTAATATTTGATTTTTTAAATCATTATAAATAATTTGAATTTGATCACCTAGATAATATTTAACATAATCACTTTTAAGTCCTTTTCTTCCAAAAAAGCCAGGAAAAATAATATCTTGTAAACGTTCAAGAATATCAATGATAATTGTTTTATCAGGTTGTCTAATTGTATCAACCTTAGAAATATCATTATGCTTTTGATAACTTTCAACAATATCATCAATAACAGTATCTAACTTCATAATTAACCTCCATTTTTATTATAAATATAGTATCAAAAAAAAGGATT
>UQVG01000290.1 GCA_900544435.1 uncultured Erysipelotrichaceae bacterium
CATTTTATTATTTTCTTTAATAACTAAAGAATTAATTTCTATAGGATCTAAAACTCCTTTAGATAATTCTTTTCTATTATACCCAGCAATATGAACAGGTACTGTTGGGGTAATGTCTAATTTATGATATCCAACTTCCATTTTGTTACCTCCTTGCAAAAAAAGTATAGCATATGTTTTTTTAAAATGAAAGAGATTTCAAAAAAATAAAATAAATATTGCATAACCATTCATTACGTGTTATGCTAAATGTGTCAAATGAAACCGGTTATAAAACATGACAGCAAGTGAGGAGGATATTTATGGAAAAACAAAATTCAGGATTTATGAATAAGTTTCAAGCAGTCTTAGAAAAATATGTCGTTCCTGTGGCAATGAAAATTTCACAACAAAGACATTTAGCTGCTATACGTGATGGACTAACTATCTTAGTACCAATTACAATTATCGGTGGGTTTGCTATTTTACTAGCAATGCCACCAGTAGATGCTTCTGTAAAAGCAACAAACTTACTAACTTCATTTTTATGTGCATGGCGTGATTTTGCATCAGCTCATGCCACAACATTATTAATTCCTTATAACTTAACAATTGGAGCCATTTCAATTTATGTTGTATTAGGAGTTGCCTATCGTTTATGTAAACATTATAAAATGGATACAATTTCAAATTTAATTACAACATTATTAGTTTATTTATGTGTTGCTGGTATTCCTACAGCTTATGCCGTAGGTGAAACTTCAGTCACAGCTATTCCACTAACAAATTTAGGGGCAAGTGGAATGTTTACAGCAATTTTAGTTGCAATAGGTGTTATTGAAATCAATCATTTATTTATTAAAAAGAATTTAGTGATTCGTTTACCAGATTCAGTACCACCAAATGTGGCAGCACCATTTAATGTATTAATTCCAGGTGTTGTAAGTCTTATTTTCTTCATGGGAATTGATGGATTATGCAACGCACTTATTGGAACTGGATTTTCAGGATTGATTTATGCAATTTTCCAACCATTACTTTCAGCAACAGGATCATTACCATCAATCATTATTATCAACTTATTAATGACAACATTCTGGTTCTTTGGAGTTCATGGTGGAAATATGTTAGGTGTCGTTACAACACCTGTGACAACTGCAGCACTTGCTTTAAATGCTGAAGCATATGCAGCAGGTAAAGAACTTCCATGTATCTTTGCTGGAGCATTTAATACTGTTTATGGTGGATATATTTCTTATATGGCTGTTGTTCTTTGTTTATTGTTATTTTCAAAAGCATCACAATCAAAATCAATTGCAAAGATTGCCGTTGTTTCAACAGCCTTCAATATTAATGAACCTGTTATTTTTGGATTACCTACAGTTTTAAATCCATTTACTTTAATTATTTTCTATATCTGTAATAACTTAAATGTAGCTATTGCTTATGGTCTTATGAGTAGTGGTTTCTTAGGAAAATTCTATATTTCTTTACCATTTACAGTTCCTGGACCACTTCAAGCTTGGTTAGCATCAATGGATGTTAAAGCCATCTTTGTTTGGTTTGGATTATTGGTTTTAGATGTTATTATTGCAGCACCATTTATGAAAGCTTACGATAAACAATTATTAGAACAAGGAGAAAGTGCTGAATAATCAGCACTTTTTGTACAGGGGGTATTACAATGAAAACAATACGAATTGGTAGCGGTGCAGGGTATGCTGGTGATCGCATTGAACCTGCTATTGATTTAATTGAAAGAGGAAATCTTGATTATATTATTTTTGAATGTTTGGCTGAAAGAACAATTTCTTTAGCACAAAAGGCAAAAATGGAAGATCCTAAAAAAGGATATAATGCTTTATTTGAATATCGTTTTGAACGTATTTTAGAGGCATTGAAAAAACATTCAGTTAAAGTAATTACAAATATGGGAGCAGCTAACCCTTATCATGCAGCATTAAAATGTCAAGAAATGGCACAAAGTAAAGGTCTAACAAATTTAAAAATTGCTTATGTGGAAGGTGATGATATTTCATCAAGATTAGATGATTACCAAGAATATGTCACAATTGAAACGAAAAAACCTTTATCTGCCATTGATGGAGATGTCTTATCTGCTAATGGATACATTGGATGTGCTGGCATTGTGGAAGCTTTAAAAAATGGAGCAGATATTGTGATTACAGGAAGAGTTGCTGATCCATCTTTAAGTTTAGGACCACTTGTTTATGAATTTGGTTGGTCAATGGATGATTATGAAAAACTTGGAAAAGGAACTTGGGTAGGACATTTATTAGAATGTGCAGGACAAGTAACAGGAGGTTACTTTGCTGATCCGGGATATAAAGATGTTCCTGAATTATGGAATTTAGGTTTCCCAATTATTGAAGTAGATGAAAATGGAGATGGTGTTGTTTCAAAACTTTCAAATACTGGAGGAGTTGTTACAACTGAAACCGTTAAGGAACAATCTCTTTATGAAATCCAAGATCCTGAAAATTATTTTACACCAGATGTTATTGCTGATTTTTCTAAAATTACAGTTAAACAAATAGGTGAAAATGAAGTAAAGATTGAAAATGCTAGTGGTAAAGTACCAAATGGATATTATAAAACAAGTGTAGGATATCATGATTGTTATATTGGTGAAGGACAAATCAGTTATGGAGGAAGTAATGCTCTTGCAAAAGCTAAATTAGCTAGAGAAATTCTTGAACATCGTTTTGAAATGATTGGTTTAAAAGCTGAAGAAGTCCGTTTTGATTATATTGGTGTAAATTCTTTATATAAAGATAGTATTTCAAATGAAATGGGACAATATACACCAAATGAAGTGAGATTAAGAGTTGCTGCTAGAGTGAAAACAAAAGCAAAAGCTGAGCTTATAGGTAATGAAGTAGAAGCTTTATATACAAATGGTCCTTCTGGTGGAGGAGGAGCAGTCAAAACAATTAAAGATATTGTGAGTATTGCATCTATTTTGATTCCTAGTGATCATTTTCATATTACTGTTGGATATTTGGAGGTATAAGATATGTTATTAAAGGAAATTGCTCATTCTAGAACAGGTGATAAAGGAAATATTT
>UQVG01000291.1 GCA_900544435.1 uncultured Erysipelotrichaceae bacterium
AACAATTGTTTCTTCAGGTTTGAAAAAGAAATGAATTAAACAAAGGATAGCTTATCTAGATAGATAAATATATTTACTAAGAATTTGCAATTAAAGGAGAAGAATTAATATGAATGAAATTATAATTAAACCTCATCATTTTATAGATATTATCAAATTATATGGTTCTGGTATTGAAAAGTTCGTTCCTGATGAAAGAATGGGACATGATTTTTACAAAATAGCAAATGAAATTATAGATAATCCAACAGTGACTTTAAAGTTAACGATTTATGGAGATGATATCTGTTTACCATGTAAGAAATATCAAAATAAATGTATCGATGATTTAACACATATACCAGGATATACCAGTAAAAATACTTATAATATGAATTTAGATAAAAGAATTATAGATTTGTATGATCTAAAAGATGAAAAATATACTGCAAAACAATTTTGCTCTATTCTTTTTGAGAATAAAGAAAATATATTTAAAGTATGGTTTGAAGAAGATAATAGCATAACAGATAGGAGATATGCATTATTTGTTGAGGGAGCAAATAAATTTCTAAACAAGACAATTTGAATGAGTAGGGATGAAATGTATATAAATATTAAGGGCATAGTCAAAATAATTAAGACTATGTTTTTTTTATTAATTTGATGTATTGAGCGTGAACATAAGTTATTTTGTCCATAGATTATGTACACGATTTCAGATTATAAGAATACAAGCGATATTATAGTAGCGGAAAAGGTGATAATCATTTTCAATGATTTATCACCTAAAAATTTATTTTGTCTTTTTTTGGTGTTGACGTTCGATGGCTTTTTGCATGATAACATTAGCTAGCATACTGTCTTCGATAATAACGTAATCTTCATGATCAGAAATGATATCCATTTTTTTAGCGATCATTTCAGGTGAAAAAGTAGGATCGTAATATCCCATTGTTGTACCAATAAAAATTTCATTAACTCTTCCTCCACCAGTTTCAAAGACTTTTCCTGTTACAGGGCAATCTTTGTGAGCTAATACAGCAACAATTGGAGAAATTGCTTCAGGTGGCATTGCAGCTTCGTATTGCTTTCTTGCATCTGGATTGCTAAAATCAAATCCTAAATCATCCATAGCCATAATAGTTGCAGCACAAGGAGAAATAGCATTGACTAAAATACCATAATCTTTAGCTGCTAACGCTAAACTTCTTGTCATTCCATATATAGCTCCTTTAGAAACTGAATAACCAAATAAATCTGCTCCACCATACATAGCAGATGTAGATGTTGTATTAATAATACGACCATATCCTTGTTCTTTCATTATTGGAAAAACCGCTTTACAAAGGTTTCTACTACCATATGTATTAACTTTCATTAAAAAATCAAATCTTTCATCATCTTCATTTTCAATAGATAAAGAGCGATTTACTCCTGCATTATTCACTAAAATATCTACTCTTCCAAACTCTTTTACAGCATCTTCAACAATTTTTTGTGCACTTTCCATTTTTGAAATATCATTTTCATCTGCGATAGCTTCAATACCCATTTCTTTAAGTTTCACTACTGCCTCTTTAGCACCTGAAATATCATTGACAACAACTTTTGCACCACGACTACCAAGTAACTTTGCATGAGCAAAGCCTATTCCCCTTGCTCCACCAGTAATGATTGCTACTTGATTATCAAATCTTAATTCATTCATAAAATGATCTCCTTCAGTAGATTCATTATAAAAAAGAAGTAGAAAAATAAGAATGAATATTTCTATATAAAAGTAAGATAAGTAACTTTTTGTTCAAAAAAAGTACTTATCTTTCTCTTTTCGTGTCAGTTCAGAGACATTTGAGTGAGCATCTATAAGTATTTTACTTGTTCAATTGATACAATATCATAATGTAATACCCAATTTTTTAACAAACTAACATCACCATATAAGATAAAGTCTAAACTCATAAACACTCTACTATTAGAAGTCATTGTAATATGAGTATCTTTTAGACAATATTCTCGCATATAGCGTATCATTCTCTTTGAGAAATTAAAAGTATCGTCATTTTTAAAAAAAGTTTAATTAACCATCAGACGCAGGAAGAAAAATAAGATTCTGAAAGATTTAGAACTGTAATTATTGATTTTTTTGGACAAGGACTCGATTTATTAATATATTTCTTAATCTTATCTAGAATATTAGATCCTGAGTAGCGATGATTAAATCTCCATTCTTGTTCATTTAAAAATAATGGGAAATCTCTTTTTGTTACTCCATGATAGATACCAGTAATATTATTCTTGATATCTCCAATGATAATATTTAGCCATTTAAGTTTATGATCTTCTTCATTATAGATGATTTTATCTGACTTTAGGTTAAGATTATCACTTAGAGTATAGTATGTTGTCTTTCCATCCGTATTTAATGTTCGTGTTTGATCTAATATTGCATGTTCTTTTATGTATTTTACTATATATTTTGACTGATCTTTCGGTATAGCAAATAATTTAATGTATTTAGGATATTTGTTTTCCTTATCAGTTGATAGAAGAGACAAAAAAGGTTGTTGCTCAGTAGCACAACCTTGCTTATGGTATCCTTTGCTTTTTGATCCTATATATGCGACATCTGATTCATAAAACATACTATCCAATATCTTTTCACTACAGCTTTCAGCCATAAGTATTCTGCATTTTCTTGCAAGAAGAAGAGCTGTCTTATAGTTAACATCTAGTTCACTAGCAAGTTCTATAGCTGATATTCCTTTATTAGAAGTAAAGAAAAGAAACATTCCAAGAATAAGAGTATAAAGATCAAGCTTGTTGTCCTGGAAAATAGTTCCTGCAAGAAGATAATGTTGATGCCCACATTCAGTACATTCAAAAACATTTCTTTTTTTTATTGAATAAAAATGAGTGCACCCACATTTTTCACAGTAGAAACCTGTAGGCCATTTCATATCAAAGAAAAATCGAACACATTCATCGTTATTATTTGCATATTTTTTTGTCAATGCAACTAAGGAATCCTTTTTTGGTTTTAAGTTTTTTGCCATAATCATACACCTCACATGTATAATTATATACA
>UQVG01000292.1 GCA_900544435.1 uncultured Erysipelotrichaceae bacterium
CGAAACTCATGAAGATAAAGAACAGCACGATACGCTTCATGCTAAACAGCATTAGTTTAACGTTCTTCATTTTTACTGCGTTTTTATGGTTTAATAAATTGTTTACACTGACGTCTTATCGTCACTGGCAAAATTATTTAAATAGTGAAAATTTTATTAACAATTTTATACCAATGAATTAAAAATTTCGTTCATGAAACAAAATTTATATGTTTTGAACGAATAATATTGGCTATTTTTCATTTTCTGTGGCCTAAAAGACACATCAGCCATGTAATAGTATTAGATTTTCCTATTCAAGACTTGCCCACAGGCATGTCATGAAAACAATAAGAGATAAAATGGAGGAATTAGACTTTACAGAAATTCAAACTCCAATTTTAGCAAACTCTTCACCAGAGGGTGCAAGAGATTACTTAGTACCAAGCAGATTAAATCCAGGTGAATTTTATGCACTTCCACAAGCACCACAACAATTTAAACAATTATTAATGGTTGCTGGTTTTGAAAAATATTACCAAATTGCTCGTTGCTTTAGAGATGAAGATTTAAGAGCGGATCGTCAACCAGAATTTACTCAAGTCGATGTTGAAATGTCATTTATGACAACAGATGAAATCATCGAAGTCGGTGAAAATATGGTTGCTAAAGTCATCAAAGATGTAAAAGGTGTTGATGTTAAGTTACCACTTCCACGTATGACTTGGCATGAAGCAATGGAAACATATGGTATTGATAAACCAGATATCCGTTTTGATATGAAACTTGTTAATTTAAATGAAGTTGTTAAAGACGTTGATTTTATGGTGTTTAAATCAGCTTTAGAAAACAATGGATATGTTAAAGGGATTAATGTTAAAAATCATGCAAGTGATTATTCAAGAAAGAAAATTGATCAATTAACAGAACTTGCTAAAACTTATAAAGCAAAAGGACTTGCTTGGTTAAAGGTAAATAATGGTGTTGGAGAAGGACCAATTGCTAAATTCTTTAGTGAAGAACAAATGCAAAGATTAATTGAAGCGATGAATGGTGAAGATAACGATTTATTATTATTTGTATCTGATACAAAATATATGGTTGTTTGTGATGCGCTTGCAGCTTTACGTAATCATTTAGGAAAAGAATTAAAATTATATGATCCAAAAGAATTAGGATTATTATGGGTTGTTGATTTCCCAATGTTTGAATATGATGATGAAACTCAAAGATATTATGCAATGCACCATCCATTTACAAGACCTAAAGAATCAGATTTAGACAAGATTGATACAGATCCAGCAAACTGTCTTGCAGATGCTTATGATATTGTTTTAAATGGTTTTGAACTTGGAGGAGGTTCTCAACGTATTTATGAACAAGATTTACAACAAAGAGCTTTTAAAGCATTAAGTTTAACAGATGAACAAGTAAGAAATAAATTTGGTTGGTTCGTTGATGCATTAAAATATGGAACACCACCACATGGAGGATTTGCTTTGGGATTAGATCGTTTAGTAATGTTACTTACTGAAAGTGATTCTATTAGGGATGTTATTGCTTTCCCTAAAAACGCAAGTGCAACTTGTCCAATGTCTAAAGCTCCAAATAGTGTTGAAGAAGATCAATTAAAAGAATTAGGTATTGGAGTTTTAAAAGATGAATAATGAACGTATTCAAGAAATACTTGATTTAATGGAAGAAGCAAGATTGGATTACTTTTTAATAAGTGATCCTCAATCTATTGCTTATTGTACAGGTTATTATAATGATCCGCATGAAAGAATGTTTGTATTCATGGTTTCTAAACATGGGAATCATACATTATTTATGAATGACTTATTTTATTTAGAAGATGATTTAGATGTTAATATTGTATGGCATAAAGATGGACAAGATGCCATTCAAACAATTGTTGATGAAATGCATTTTCCTGGAAGAATTGGAATTGATAAAAATTGGCCATCACATTTCTTGTTATCTCTTATGAAAAAATTACCAGATGCTAAATATATCAATGCTTCACCATGTGTTGATTTAGTACGTATGAAAAAAGATATTCAAGAACAAGTTTTAATGATTGAATCTAGTAAAATTAATGATGCTGTTATGGAAGAAATCATTCCATTCATTCAAGAAGGTGTTACTGAAAAACAACTTGCTAAAAAATTGGATGAATTATTTTTTAATCATCATTCAACATGCTATGGAGCTATTGTTGCATTTGGTAAAAATGCTGCTGATCCACATCATGAAAATGATGATACACCACTAAAAAAAGGTGATTGTGTATTAATTGATATGGGATGTGTTTATCAAGGATACTGTTCTGATATGACGCGTACATTCTTTTACGAAGGAATTCGAGAAGAAGAAATTAAAGTTTATGAGATTGTTAAAAAAGCAAATGAAGCTGCAGAAGCACTTATTAAGCCAGGTGTTAAGTTATCAGAAATTGATAAATGTGCAAGAAAAGTGATTAGTGATGAAGGATATGGAAAATATTTTACACATCGTTTAGGACATTTTATTGGACGTGATGTTCATGAATATGGAGATGTTTCTTCAGTTAATGAAATGGAAGTTGAAGAAGGTATGATTTTTTCTATTGAACCGGGAATTTATTTAGAAGGAAATTTTGGAGTACGTGTAGAGGATCTAGTTATGGTAACAAAGGAAGGTTGCCAAGTATTAAATTCTTTTACAAAAGATATTTATATTATTTAAGACGAGCAATTTTGCTCGTTTTTTTGTATATAAAAATAGAAAATAGAGAAAACTTTTATAGTGAAATTATATTTGATAGCTCCTTCGAATAGACAAATTTTGTCAAACTAAAATTATATAATAAGTATGAATTAGAAAGGATGATTTATATGGAAGTTAAAAGAGGAGATTTGTTTTATGCTGATTTGAGTGTAGGGGTAGGAAGTGAACAATCTGGAATACGACCTGTTGTTGTCATTCAAAATGATAGTGGTAATCGTTTTAGCACAACAATTATTATTTCACCATTGACATCATCAAGAAAGAAAAATATTCCTACGCATACATTTATTAAATCTAGGGATGATTTAAAAGAAAATT
>UQVG01000293.1 GCA_900544435.1 uncultured Erysipelotrichaceae bacterium
GTCTCGGCATTCCTGCTGAACCGCTCTTCCGATCTGCTCATTATGAATGTAAAGAAATTGTAAGAAATGAAATTCCAGAGGAATTATCTGATGAAATGCTTACAATTGTAACAAATGAAATTATGGATACTTGTCTTTTTATAGGTGGAGATTTTAAAAAAGAAAATATTGTAGATATTACTAAGCAATATGTCACAATGGGTGGTATTAGAAGAATTAAGAAAGCACATGAGGGATTATAAAATGCAACATTATTGTGAAATTCCTACACCTAAAGGTACACTTAGAGGTTTTTTTCATAAACCTAATCAAGACAAACATCCTGTTTGTTTGATTTTTCATGGTTTTACGGGACAAAAAACAGGAACAAAGTTTTCTTATGTTCAATTATCACGTATGTTAGAAGCAAAAGGGATAGCATCATTTCGTTTTGACTTTTTAGGAAGTGGAGAAAGTGATGGTAATTTTGTCGATATGACTTTCCAAGATGAACTTTCTTGTGCAAGAGTAATTTTAGAAGAATGTTTAAAAATGGAAAATTGTACAGAAATCTATGTTTTAGGTCATTCAATGGGTGGAGCAGTTGCTAGTGAACTTGCTAAAATTTATCCTGATGTTATTAAAAAGATGGTTTTATGGGCTCCGGCTTTTAATTTACCTGATGCTCTTCATTATTTAACAGGACAAGTTGAAAGAACAAAAACATATGATCATAATGGGTATGAAATCTCTGATGAGTTTGTAGAAGATATTTTAAAAAGAGATTTTTATCAGAAATTAGATACTTATCAAAATGATTTACTTGTGATTCATGGAACAAAAGATACAACAGTTCCTTATGAAATTAGTAAAAAATATATGAAATTATTTCATGAGGGAACAAAATTTATATCTATAGAAGATGGTAATCATAATTTTGACAAACTATCTGATATTAAGCAAGTTTTAAAATTAACGTTAGAGTTTTTTGAATAATGTGCTCAGCACATTATTTTTTTTACCTATAAATTTGTTGCAATATAATACTATACGTCGTATAATATTCTTGCATAAAGAATAGGAGGGTAAATATGATATTTAATACAGGGGCTGCTTTGTTAGATGCCATTGTTTTAAGTGTTGTCGCTAAAGAAGAAGAGGGAACATATGGTTACAAAATTACCCAAGATGTGAGAAAAGGAATAGATGTATCGGAGTCAACATTATATCCAGTGCTTAGAAGATTACAAAAAGATGATTGTTTAGAGACGTATGATAAACAAATAGATGGTAGAAATAGAAGATATTATAGAATTACAGGTAATGGAAAGAATAAATTAGAGATGTATAGAAATGAATGGATAAGTTATACAGAAAAGATTAGTTCATTATTAAAAGGAGGGGATAATAATGAATAAAGAAGAGTTTTTAAAGAGGCTAGATGAATTGTTACAAGATATTGATGCTGTTGAAAGAGAAGAAGCATTGAATTATTATCAAGATTATTTTGAAGATGCTGGTAGTATTCATGAACAAGAAATTATTAGTGAACTTGAATCACCGGAGAAAGTAGCACAAATGATTAAGGAAGGATTAGGTGTTGAAGATCATCATAAGGTAAATGATGAAAATAAGGAAAGTTATTATAATGAAAAAAATACACGTATTTTAAAAGGAATTATTGCTGTATTGATCATACTTCTTATTTTACCAACAGTTGGTGGAATTGGTGGATTAATTGTAGGGGCAATTGGCTTATTTATTGGTATTGTATGTGTTGGTATTTTTGGGACTTTTGGTTTATTATGTGCAGTTGTTGCATTAGGTGTTGTTGCTTTTCGTTTGTTTGTAGATGGCTTAATTGCAGGTGGTTTGATTTGTTTAGGAATAGGATTGTTATTAGTTTCTTTAAGTTATTTAACATCATTGATGACGGTCAGTTTATTCAAATATTTACCACAAGCTTTTAGAGCAATGATTGATTTAGGTAAAAATATTTATAATAAGGTGGTTGGATAATATGAAGGTTTATAAACATATAGCCCTTGTTTCGTTGATTATAGGAATTGTTTTATGTATTGTTGGCTTTTTTATGAATGGAATTAGTGAATTACCAAGTGATGTACAAAAGATGAGTAAATATGTAACAGTTAGATCATATGGAAAAGCAAGAAATGTTTCAACAGAATTGAGTGTAGATAATAATTGTGATTTAGATTTAGAGTTATCTGCGACAAATGGGATAATTAAGTATTATGATGGTGAAGTTATTAAAGTTAAAGCAGATAATGTAGATAGTGATTATGATTTTAAATATGATGGGATGAAAGCAATTATTTCTTTTGATGGGGTGAATAATAAAAAACAAGCAGGAAATGTTACTATTTATTTACCAAAAGATATAAGATTTAATAATACTAGTTTAGATTTTGATGCATCTAATATTACGATAGAAGCTTTAAAATGCAATAAACTTGATTTAGAAAGTGATGCTAGTAAAGTAACAGTTAAACATCTTCAAGTAGATGAAAAAACAAGTATTGATAATGATATGGGTGATCTTAGATTGAATTATTTAAATACAAATTCATTTGATATAGAAAATGATATGGGTAATGTTAAAGCAACGATGGCTGAATCAAGAAATCAATATCATGTTGATAAAGATGGAAATTTAAGTTCTATAAATGTAAGTGAAACAGACGAAGTTGTTGGAGATAAAAAGATTAGTATTGATACAGATTTAGGAAATGTCACAATTCATTTTGAGGGGGAATAGATATGAAAAAAAGATTATATCGTTCAAAAAAAGATAAAATGTTAGCAGGTGTTTGTGGTGGATTGGCTGAGTATTTTGATGTTGATCCTTCACTTGTAAGGCTTGCAACAGTGTTACTTTGCTTGTATGCTGGAACAGGGTTACTTGTTTATATTATTGCAGCAATCATTATTCCAGAAGCTTCTGTTGAATAAATTGGAAAATATTCAAAATAATATGATTTTGTCGTATTATTTTGTGTCAAGCAAAAATGAAAATGTCTCAAAAAAAGTTAAACATTAGCACCAGAACGG
>UQVG01000294.1 GCA_900544435.1 uncultured Erysipelotrichaceae bacterium
TTAAAGTAATTTCAGATTTTCCTAATTCTTTTAATCCTTCATCTAATGCAGCTTGAGCAGCTTTTTTATCATATGAAGTATAAGTATCTGCTTCATCACGGAAATCTTTTCCTTCTGGAGAAATTGATAATCCTGATGGAACAAATCCTTTAGCAGCTTGTGAACCATCTTTTAAGACATTTTCACATAAGTCTTTTCTATTGATTGCTAGTGAGATTGCTTTTCTTACATTTAAGTTAGCTAAATCACTATTTTGGAAGTTTACTGAAATATAGAATAAGTAACCTTCATTAATTTGTTTGAATGAATCATCTTTTTTGTATTTATCAACTAAGTCTGAGTTGATTGGAGCGAAATCAGTTTCACCTGCTTCGAATGCTTGAGCAGCAACTTTTGGATCTTGAACTAATTTCATTACTAATTTGTTAATTTTAACTGTTTTAGCATCATAATATTTATCATTTTTTTCAAATTCAGCTACTGAACCTGGTTCCCAGTTTGTCATAGTGAAAGCACCATTTCCTAAAATAGTTTTAGCACTCTTACCATATTTGTCACCTTGTTTTTCGCAGAATTTTTCATTGATTGGATAGAAACATGGGAATGACATTAATTCATCAAAGAATGAAACACGAGTAGTTGTAGTAACTTCTAATGTTTTGTCATCTACAGCTTTAACACCCATAGCATCTAAATCAGCATCTGTAATTTCTTCTTCATTGTCAATTTTATCTGACATTTCTTGTGCCCCTACGATACTTGCAATACCATCACAGAACATGTAGTAATATTGACCTTTCTTTTGGAAGATTCTATGCCAAGCATAAACGAAATCATTTGCAGTTACTGGGTCCCCATTTGCCCATTTTGCATCTTTTCTAATTTTGTAAGTATGAGTTAACCCATCATCTGAAACTTTTGAAGATGAAGCAACACCATTTACGATATTACCTTTCTTATCTGTTTTCATAAGCCCATCAATAACAGCATGCATTGCTGTAAATGAGCATCCGTCATCGGCATCTGATGAATCTAAATTTTTGATATCTAATTCACTTGAGAAAGTGTAAGTAGATGAATCTCCTCCTGATCCCCCACAACCAGCAAGAGTTAGAGCCATCATAGCACAAAGCACCATTGATAATAGTTTTTTCATATTCTCTCTTCCCTTCTTAAATTATCTTTTGTGCAATAAATCGACATGTTGTATACAATTTATCGATTTATTAACTTCATAATAGTTGATTAGCCTTTAAAAGTCAATACTATTTTTGCATATTTATATACAATACAATATATTAATTTATTAATGTGATAGTTTTTTATTAGAAAAGACATAATATTTTCTTATTATGCCTTTTCTCTTTTTATTCAGTTTTTTCTACATATTCAAAAGAAATTGTTCTACATGGTTTAATAACTAGATTTTTTACTTTTGGATTTTGTAATGTTGCCGCTCCTTTTTCAAAAACAGGAATATATGCATAATCATCTAGTAAGATTTTTTCTGCATCTTTCATTTCTTGCCAACGTTTATTCACGTCTGATTCAACCCCTACTTGATCTACAAGTTGATCATATTCACTATTAGACCATTTTCCATAGTTATTACTATTTGTTGATAATGCAATTGTTAAATAAGTTGTAGGATCTCCATAATCCGGTCCCCAACGTGTTACTGCTAAATCAAAATCACCATTTTTTTGTTTGTTGTAGATACGATCTTGTTTAGTAGTAGCTACCATTTCTACTTTAATACCATCTAATTTACTTAAAGCATTTTGTAAATAAGTTGCAAATACATCCATTGGAGATTCATCTGTACCATACGTAATTCTTAACGTAATTTGATCTTTTCCTAATTCTTTTAATCCTTCATCTAAAGATTCTTGTGCTTTTTTCTTATCATAAGATGTAAAGTTTCCAGAATCTTTTCTAAAATCAACGCCATCTGGACTCGTTGCTAAACCAGAAGGAATAAATCCTCCAGCTACTTGTGAACCATCTTTTAAAACATTTTCACATAAGTCTTTTCTATTGATTGCTAGTGAGATTGCTTTTCTAACATTTAAGTTAGCTAAATCACTATTTTGGAAGTTTACTGAAATATAAAACAAGAAACCATCATAAACTTGTTTAAAAGCTTCATCATCTTTATATTTATCTACCAAATCTGAATTGATTGGTGCATAATCTGTTTCTCCTGCTTCAAAAGATTGTGCAGCCACTTTAGGTTCTTGAACAAGTTTCATGACAAGTTTATTTAATTTAACATGTTTTTGATCATAATAGCTTTCGTTCTTTTCGAATTCAGCCACTGAACCTGGTTCCCAATTTGTCATTGTAAAAGCCCCATTTCCTAAAATTGTTTTAGCACTTTTACCATATTTATTTCCTTGTTTTTCAGCAAACTTTTCATTAATTGGGTAGAATGGTGGAAATGCAAGTAATTCATCTAAAAACGAAACGCGTACTGTTGTTTTTACTTCTAATGTATAATCATCCAATGCTTTTACACCCATAGAATTTAAATCATCATCTGTAAGTTCTTCACCAGCATCTATTTTATCTGATAATTCTTGTGCTCCTTGAATGCTTGCAATTCCATCTGCAAACATATAATAATAGTTTCCTTTATTTTTAAAGATTCGATGCCATGCATAAACAAAATCATTAGCAGTAACAGGATCACCATTTGCCCATTTTGCATCTTTTCTAAGTTTATACGTATGGGTTAATCCATCTTCTGAAACTTCTTCACTTTTCGCAATACCATACGTAATATTTCCTTTTTTATCTGTTTTAATCAATCCATCAATAACCGCATGAATAGCACGCAATGAACATTGATCATCAGCATCTGATGAATCTAAGTTTTTGATATCCAATTCACTTGAATACGTATAGGCTGATGTATCTTCTTTACTGTTGCCCCCACAACCAGCTAAAGAAAAAATCATCAAAAAGCATAGTAATAATGATACATATTTTTTCATAATCCCCATCTCCCTTTATTCATATCTTTTTACTATGATTTAAAAATA
>UQVG01000295.1 GCA_900544435.1 uncultured Erysipelotrichaceae bacterium
CAACATCATAGATGATACAGTATAAATTAAAATATTTCAATAAATATGCTCAATAAATGTTGAATTATATCAAAATAAATTATTTTTCAAATTTATTTGCTTTATCAAATGAATCGTATAGATTTGTTACATAATTTCCAGTAAAACATGACATACATAATCCACAAGTATGTTCTTTTGAAAAGTGAATAGATTTTTTTAATCCTTCTTCACTTATAAAAGCTAAACTGTCTGCTTCTATGTACTTACATAATTCATCTACACTCATTTTATTGGAAATCAATTCTTCTATTGTTGATGTATCAACACCATAAAAACAAGGATATTTAATTGCTGGTGAAGCAATTCTAACATGAACTTCTGTTGCTCCAGCATCTTTCAAATGTCTTACAATACGTTTTGAAGTTGTTCCCCTTACAATTGAATCATCAATCATTACTACCTTTTTACCACTTACAATAGCAGATACTGCTGATAATTTCATTCTTACACCTTGTTCTCGCATTTCTTGTGTTGGTTGAATAAATGTTCTACCAACATATTTATTTTTAACCAATCCCATTTCATAAGGAATACCAGATGCTTCTGAATAACCAATAGCTGCAGAAATAGATGAATCAGGTACACCAATAACAACATCAGCATCTATTGGATTTTCATAATATAATTGCTTTCCTGCTAATTTACGTGTCGTATGAACATTTATACCATCTAGGTTACTATCAGGTCTAGAAAAGTAAATATATTCCATAGCACATATTTTATCTTGTAAAGGATCCTTTGTATAAATTTTACTTAATAATTTACCATCTTTTACTCTTACTATTTCTCCAGGTTCAACATCCCTAACAAATTTTGCTCCTACAACATCCAATGCACATGTTTCAGATGCAAATACATAAGCTCCATTTGGTAAAATACCTATCGATAATGGTCTTAACCCATATTTATCTCTTGCAGCATATATTCTATTATCAACCATAATTAAAAATGCAAAAGCCCCATCTAACTTATCTAAAGATGCACATATTCTATCGATCATGCGACCTTCTTGTCTTTTAATTAAATGTCCTAAAACTTCAGTATCAGAAGTTGATGAGAAAATACTTCCTTGTTCTTCTAATTCTTGTTTTAAAATATTTGCATTTACTAAATTTCCATTATGGCATATACTCATAGAACCTTGCATTGTTCTAAATACAAATGGTTGAACATTGGCTATACCACCACCACCAGCAGTTGAATAACGAACATGCCCAATTGCTAAATTTCCTTGAAGTTCTTTTAATTTATCTTGATTAAAAACTTCAGTAACAAGACCTTCACCTTTATGAAAAATCATTTTTCCATTATTTTCACAACAAATTCCAGCAGCTTCTTGTCCTCGATGTTGCAAACTATGTAATCCATAATAACATATTTGAGATGCATCTTGATGACCTATAACTCCAAAAACACCACATTCTTCATGTAATTCTCTATCCATATAATCCATATAATACCCCCGTGACATAAACATTGTATAATGCGAATTTATTATCGTCAATATTTTTTATAATTTAAAAATTAGAGTTCCCTCTAATTTTTAAAACTATGAATTGGTGCTGGAATTCTTCCACCACGATTAATAAATTCTGAACAATCAAATTCATTAACAGGCATAATAGGCGCATAACCTAGTAGCCCACCAAACTCAACTGTTTCTCCAACATCTTTTCCTGAAACTGGAATAATTCTAACTGCTGTTGTTTTTTGATTAATCATACCAATAGCCATTTCATCAGCAATAATACCAGAAATAGTTGTTGCAGTAGTTTTTCCAGGAATAGCAATCATATCTAAACCAACACTACATACACATGTCATTGCTTCTAATTTTTCAAGTGTTAATGCTCCATTTTCTACTGCATTAATCATTCCTTGATCTTCACTTACAGGAATAAATGCACCACTAAGTCCCCCAACATAAGATGATGCCATTACTCCACCTTTTTTAACTTGGTCATTAAGTATTGCAAGCGCTGCAGTTGTACCTGGAGCTCCTACACTCTTTAATCCCATTCCTTCTAGACAGTCAGCAATACTGTCACCAACTGCTGGCGTAGGTGCCAAAGATAAGTCAATAATGCCAAAAGGAATATTTAACATTTTAGATGCTTCTTGTGCAACAAGTTGACCTACACGAGTAATTTTAAATGCTGTTTTTTTAATTGTTTCGCATAATTTTCCAAAATCTTCACCTTTACATTTTTCAATTGCATTTTTAACTACGCCTGGTCCACTTACTCCAACATTAATAATGCAATCAGCTTCACTTACACCGTGGAAAGCACCTGCCATAAAAGGATTATCATCTGGTGCATTGCATAAAACAACTAATTTAGCACAACCTATTGAATCATTTTCTTTTGTTAAATCAGCAGTATCTTTAATAATTTCCCCCATTAATTTAACAGCATCCATATTAATTCCTGTTTTAGTAGAACCTACATTAACTGAGCTACAAACATTGTTTGTAACTTTCATAGCTTCTGGAATAGATTCAATTAATAATTTTTCAGCTGGTGTCATTCCTTTAGAAACAATAGCACTATAACCACCGATAAAATTCACTTTAAGTTCTGTAGCACATTTATCTAGTGTTTTAGCAATCTTTACAAAATCATGTGTTGACTTACATGCATTAGAACCTACAAAACCAATTGGTGTAACAGAAATACGTTTATTAACAATTGGAATACCATATTTCTTTTCAATTTCTTCTCCAGTTTTAACAAGATCTTTTGCTACAGTAGTAATTTTGTTATATATATTTTCACACAAAACATCAATGTCATGATCCATACAATCTAATAAACTAATACCAATAGTAATTGTACGTACATCTAAATTTTCCTGCTCAATCATTTTATTTGTTTCAGCAACTTCAAATAAATTAATCATTTCATTCTCCTTTAACTTTAAATACGATGCATCTTATTAAAAATATTTTCATGTTGTAATTTAATATTAACACCTATTTCATTTCCCAAGTCACTTAATT
>UQVG01000296.1 GCA_900544435.1 uncultured Erysipelotrichaceae bacterium
GGAGAAAAGTATGAAAAAAGCAATAATTTTTGATTTAGATGGAACACTCTTAAATACTGATTTATTAATAAAAAAATCATTTATACACACATTTAAAAAATATAAACCAGGTTATACTTTAAGTGAAGAAGAACTCCTTTCATTTTTAGGACCTTCTTTAAAGAACACCTTTAGTCGTTATGTAGAAGAAAATCAAGTGGATGAATTAATTCAATACTATCGAGAATATAATCATGCACATCATGAAGATTATGTCACAATTTATCCATATGTTGAAGAAATGTTAAAATATTTAAAAGCACAAGGATTCCCTTTGGCTGTAGTAACAACGAAATATAAAGAAGCAGCTATTTTAGGATTAGATTTATTTAATATTACACAATATTTTGATGTCATTATTGGAGAAAATGATGTTAAACACTCTAAACCAGATCCTGAAGGTATATTGTGTGCTTTAAAAAAATTAAATTGCCAAGAAGGTTATTATGTTGGTGATAATGTAACTGATATTCAAGCGGGGAAAAATGCTGGAATTAAAACAGTAGGAGTGAAATGGTCACCTAAAGGATATGCTCTTATAGAAAAAGAACATCCAGATTTATTAATTAATGATTATCAAGAATTTATAGATTATATAAAGGAGAATGAAGAATGTTAGATTTAATAATTATTGGAGCTGGACCAGCGGGTCTAAGTGCTTGCTTATATGCTAGTCGTGCTGGATTAGATGTTTTAATATTTGATATGGCAGCCCCAGGTGGTAAATTAAATGTTACTGCACAAATTGAAAACTATCCTGGACTTAAACCAACTCCAGGTCCAGAAATTGCTTTTACAATGTATGAAAGTGCCTTGAGCTTTGGAGCTAAAATGGAATATGGTGAAGTTTTAGATATTAAAGATCATGGTGATTACAAAGAAGTTGTGACTACTAAACAAACATATCAAGCAAAATATGTTTTAATTGCGACAGGAACAAAAGAAAGACAAATGAATCTTGAAAAAGAAAACGAACTTGTTGGACGTGGAATTTCTTATTGTGCTGTCTGTGATGGTCCATTCTTTAAAAATCAAGAAGTTGCTGTGATTGGTGGTGGAAATTCAGCACTTGAAGAAGCTATGTATCTTGCAACATTATGTAAAAAAGTACATTTAATTGTAAGACGAGATGTTTTTAGAGCAGATAAAATTATTCAAGATCGTCTATCAAAAAATGAAAACATTGAAGTTCATTTTAAAAGAAAACCAGCTGTAATTTTAGAAGAAAATAATAAAGTAAAAGGTCTTGTTTTAGAAAATAGTGAAACAGGTGAAAAAGAAGAATTAATGGTCAATGGTATTTTCCCATTTATTGGGCTAGATCCAATGACACAATGTGCAAAGTCATTAGGAATTGTTAATACAGAGGGGTATATTGACGCTAATGAAAATATGGAAACAGCAGTTAAAGGAGTTTTTGTTGCAGGAGATGTAAGAAATAAGCAATTAAGACAAGTTGTTACTGCTACAAATGATGGTGCTATTGCTGGACAATACATTGCTTCATTAAAATAAAAGCTCAGATGGTCACATCTGGCTTTTATTTAGAGATGAATTTTGATAGAATAGATACGAAAATAGAAAGGGGAGGTATTATGGACAAAATTGAAATTGTTATTGTTACAGGAATGTCAGGTGCAGGAAAAACAACTGCAATGGCTGCTTTTGAAAATATGGCTTATTGTTGTATTGATAATTATCCTATTGCCTTATTAGGGGCTTTTTCAGAATTTTTAAAAGATAATACGAATTATCAAAGAATAGCCATGGCAGTAAGTTTAGCTGATGCACCAAAAGCTATTCGTTTTTTAAACAATGTAGATTGGTTAAATGTATCAGTTGTTTTCTTAGATTGTGATGATAATATTATTTTAAAAAGATATAAAGAAACAAGAAGAACACATCCTATCTTGATTTCTAATAAAGCTTCTACATTAGTTGAAGCTATTGAATATGAAAGAAAATTAGCAAGACCTATTTCTAAAGAAGCAAATGTGGTTATTGATACAACAAATCTAAAAGGAAATAAGTTCCAACAGTTATTAGAAAACCAATTCAATCACCAATCTATAGATCCATTTAGAATTAGTTTTGTATCCTTTGGATATAAACATGGAATTCCTAAAGATGCAGATTTACTTTTTGATGTGCGTTTTTTACCAAATCCTTTCTATATAGATGAACTTAGAAATTTAACTGGAAACGATAAAGAAGTTTATGATTATGTAATAGATAAACCTGAAACCCAAGTCTTTATTCAAAAAATGACAGACTTACTTGATTACTTATTAGAAGAATATGATAAAGAAGGGAAAACACATGTTGTCATTGGTATTGGATGTACTGGAGGACAACATCGTTCAGTGAGCTTAACAAATTATTTTGCTGATCACTATAGTCAAAAATATCATGTTCATCGTCTACATAGGGATGCTGTTCATTAATGAAAGTATCATTTGCTAGACAAGTTAAAGAAGAAGTTGTTTTTAATGATTTTGATATTTGTTGTCAAAAGGCTATTTTATCAGCAATTATCAAGGTTAATGGAACACTTTCTTTATCAAATCAAGGTTTATTGCTTACAATAAGAACAGAAAATGCGAAAATAGCGTCTAAAGTTCATAAAATGTTAAAAGAAGTGTATCATCCTCATATAGAGTTTCTCGTTTCAAGAAAAATGAAATTACAAAAAAATAATGTCTATATCCTTAAAGTTTCAAAAGCAAGAGAAATTTTAGATGATTTAGGTTTAATGAATGGATTAGGTTTTCATACACTTCCTAATAAAAAAATAATTCAAAAAGAATGTTGTAAAAGAGCATTTTTAGCAGGTATCTTTTTATCTGGAGGATCTGTGAATAACCCAGAAACCTCTAATTATCATTTAGAGTTATCTGTTGATGAAGAAGAATATGCATTATTTATTCAAGAACTAATGAATTATTTTCATTTAAATGCCAAAATGACAAAAAGAAGAAACAAATATATTATATATTTAAAATC
>UQVG01000297.1 GCA_900544435.1 uncultured Erysipelotrichaceae bacterium
AACTGTTAATATATTTAATATTAATAGTGAAGATGATGTTTTAAAAATTATTCATTAATAAAAATAGGTTATAACGAATTAATCGCTATAACCTATTTTTTATGCTTCTTCAATTTCAGGTTTAATCATTTTCATTTGTTTCATGATTTTACGAATATGATATAAACTTTCAGCAATATTTAATCCATGATCACCGATTCTTTCAAAATCAGTTAAGATTTTTGTATAAATAATACTGTTTTCAGTTGAACATTTCTTTTCTTTTAAACGTATTAATTGATTAACAGTAAATTGATGTTGAGTTTTATCAATATTATCTTCCATCACATCTACTTTATCAACGATATTTTTAAATTCATCATAATCTAAAATAATCAATTCATCTAAAATATTATTACATAAACTTTCCATAATACTAATTTCTTTTAAAGCATCTTGAGAAAAATGGGTATCATCTTCTGCTAACTTTTGAGCTCTATTAGCAATATTGATTGCATGATCTCCGATTCTTTCTAAATCTGAAGAAAGTTTTAAGAATAATACAATTGTTTGAGAACCTTCTGTAGGAAACTCATTTGAAATAGCTGCAGTTGTAAAATCAATAATTTGTTGATTTAAATAATTAATATAGTTTTCATCTTTTAAAAGTCGTTCATATTTTTCTTGATCAAAATGATTTAAAAGTTCAAATGCTCTTTTAACATTATGATTCGCTACATTTAACATATGTTGAGTTTCATTAAATAATTGAGTATTAGCGATAGCACTTGTTCCAATATGAAAATCATTTTCAAAAATACTGAAATCTAAATATTTAAGAGACATATGTTCACTTTCTTCTTTATCTTCAGGTAAAATCTTAATTGCTAGATCAACCAATTTAGTCCCAATTGGAAGTAATAATAAAGTTGTTGCTACATTAAAAATCGTATGTACATTGGCAATTTGAGCAGCCACATTATTAGGTGTAATACTTTGTACTAAATCTGCAAATGGGAACAATAAACTAATCGTTACAAAAATAACAGTCCCTATAATATTGAAAGATAAATGAATAATTGTTGTTCTTTTAGCATTTTTACTTGTTCCAATAGAAGCAAGAACAGAAGTAATACAAGTCCCAATATTTTGACCAAATAATACATAAATAGATGATGATAAAGTCATAACACCACTTTTAGCTAAAGCTTGTAAAATACCGACAGACGCTGATGAACTTTGAATAAGCGCTGTAAATAAAGCTCCTACGATAATACCAATAAGTGGATTTTGGAATTTAGAAATCAATCCTACAAATTCAGGCATTGTTCTAAGTGGCACCATAGCCTTTGACATTGTTTCCATTCCAATAAATAAAATACCTAAACCACCAATAACAGTTCCAATAGCATCCAATTTCTTACTTTTAAAGAAAACAATCATCGCAACTCCAATAAAAGCAAATAACGGAGCAAGTGCAGTAATATTAATAGCAATCAATTGACCTGTAATTGTTGTCCCAATATTGGCCCCCATAATTACCCAAACAGCACTTGTTAAAGACATCAATCCAGAGTTAACAAATCCAACAACCATAACAGTTGTTGCTGAAGAAGATTGAATAACAGCTGTAACTAAAGCCCCAACTAAAACTCCTAAAATACGATTAGAAGTTAATTTTTCTAAAATAGATTTCATTTTATTTCCAGCAGCAAGCTCTAATCCATTAGACATCATGTTCATTCCATAAAGGAAAAGCGCTAAACCGCCTAACATAGAAAAAATATTCGACAGTTTCATATATATATCCCTCACAATCCGTAAGTAGATTAACACTTTCTTAATATGAAGTAAATAAACTTAACATTAACTTAACAAAAAAAGCTCCTAAGAGCTTTTTACCATATTCCAAGAAGATGTTGCATGAATAAACTCATACAAGCAATACATATCCAACAAATAAAACCTAAGATAATTGGTTTACCACCATTTTTAATTAATTTAACAACATTTGTATTTAAACCAATAGCCACCATTGCTAGAACAATAAAGAATTTACTTAATTCTTTAAAAGGTGTAAAGAAATCAGCAGAGACACCCATTTTAATAGCAGCTGTTGTAATAATAGAAGCTAATACAAAATAAATGATAAAAAATGGAAAAACTTTCTTTAAATTAACTTTTTGACCATCTTTATTCTTTCTTAACTTAAAAAAAGATAAAACCAAAGTAATCGGAATAATAGCGAGTGTTCGCGTAAGTTTAACAGTCACAGCTTTATCTAAAGTAGCACTTTGTAGATGGTACATTGAATCCCATGTAGAAGCTGCTGCTGTTACAGAAGATGTATCATTAATAGCAGTACCAGCAAAAATTCCAAAAGCTTCGCCACTTTTTGTAGAAAAACCTAACAGTGTTCCAAGCGTAGGGAATAATAAAGCAGCAATCATATTAAATAAAAAGATAACGGAAATACTTTGAGCTACTTCTTCATCACTTGCTTCAATAACAGGTGCTGTAGCTGCAATGGCTGAACCTCCACAAATAGAAGAACCAACACCAATTAAAGTAGAAATCTTACTTGGAATATGCATCATTTTATGTAATAGGTAAGCAACAATCAATGATGTAGAAATAGTAGCTAAAATGATTGGCAAAGATTGTTTTCCTGTTTGTAAAACAACCGATAAATTCATTCCAAATCCTAATAAGATAACAGCATATTGTAAGATTTTTTTGGATGTAAAAGTAATACCTGATTGTAATTCATTTTTATCTTTAATAAATAAAGTAATAATCATTCCAAGAATAATCCCAAAGACAGGACCACCAACAATAGGAAACTTCTTTCCTAAAAACCAACAAGGAATCGCAATGATTAAACATAATAAGATTCCTTTATAATTCTTTTTTAAATTCATAAACTTTCTCCCTTTTAAACAAAAGTAGTTTAGCATAAATAATAGTAAATAACTATAAACTCATAAATTAATTATTAAGAAAAATTAAGAATAATTTTTTCTCATAAGTTTGTACTTTAAAACACATTCATGTATCATAGA
>UQVG01000298.1 GCA_900544435.1 uncultured Erysipelotrichaceae bacterium
TTAAAATTAAATAGTGAAGAAAAAAAAGTAGTTAAAGAATTTATGAAAGGATTAGTTGGAAATAAATTTAATGTAAGTAAATTATATACACATGAGGATTTACAATTTGATGATGATTTAAAATTACAATTTTCAGATAAATCTTATGAAGAAAAAATGACGGAATATGAAAATATATTAGAAGAAAAAATGGAATTTATTGATTTGATGCAACAATTTTATAGTTGGATTGAATTAAGTAAAATTGTTGGTTCGGATAGTCAACATGCTTCTATTTCTGATGCAATGGTTAACATTTATAAAAGTCATAAAGAAGATTTGAAAGTCTTAAAAGAAATAATGTTAAAAATTGGAAAAAAAGAATATGATGAAATGTTTAAACCAACTTCAAAGAAGATTGTCAATTATTACAATTATGTAAATTCTGTAGCTAGTTCAGGGGATAAGGCTGATGGCTTCCGTCAATATGTAAAGAAAGTAATTGAAAAATCAGATGATCCAAGAAAAGATGAAATTCTTAAAAAGATTGCTAATGAAACTTTTATGTTAAAACAAACTAGTAAAAATAATGCTTATATTCCTTATCAAATGCAAAAAGATGAACTTATAAAAATATTAGATCATCAAGAAAAATATTATCCTGTTTTAAAAGAAAATAGGGCTAAGATTATTTCAATTCTAGAATTTAGAATACCTTATTATTATGGACCTTTAGATGGTAATAAACAATTTGGGTGGCTAATAAAGAAAAAAGGCAAGGAAAATGAAAGAATATTACCATGGAATCACCAAGAAATTGTTGATGTCCAAGAAACAGCAGCTCAATTTATTAAAAAATTGACAAATTATTGTACGTATTTGCCAATGGAAAAAGTAATGCCTCAAAAATCATTAACATGTTCTATGTATGAGGTGTTATCAGAAGTTAATAAAATAAGAATTGATGGAAAATTGTTGCCTATAGATACAAAGAATAGATTGATTGAGGACTTGTTTTTTAAAAGAAAAACTGTTAAAGAAAAAGATTTAGTTAACTGGTTAAAACAAAATCAATTAACAGTTGGTGAAATAACAGGCTATCAAAAAGAAAAAGCATTTTCATCTTCATTAGCACCATGGATTGATTTTGAAGCGATTTTTGGTGAAATAAATGATAATAACTATGATTTGATTGAAAATATCATAGAAGATATGACAATTTTTAATGAAGGAAGTATTTTAAAAGAAAGATTAAAAAATGTTCATAATTTAGATCAAAGTAAAATTAAGAAAATTATGAAATTAAAATATTCTGGTTGGTCAAGATTATCTAAAAAGCTTATAGATGGTATCAGAGCAGATAATAAGTTTGGTTCAAGTGTTTCTATATTAGATGTAATGAAGGAAAGTCATATGGCTTTAATGGAAATCATCAATGATAAAGATTTAGGTTTTAAGCAAATTATTGAAAAAGAAAATTTCAAAAATGAAACAGGTTCTTTTGAATATGAAGATGTTGAAAATTTAGCAGGATCTCCAGCTCTTAAAAGAGGAATATGGCAAACATTACAAGTTATTGAAGAAATTAAAAATTATATGGGGCATGAGCCTAAAAATATCTACATAGAATTTGCTAGAGAAGAACAAGAAAAAGTTAGAACTACAACAAGAGTAAAAAAATTAAAATCAATATATAATGATATCAAAAATCAATTAGATGTTCATGGAAAAGAAGTATATTCTAATTTAAATAAGCAAGATGAAAAAAGTTCTATCGAAAAAAGATTGTATTTATATTACACCCAATTAGGAAAATGTATGTATAGTGGTGAATCATTAGATATTGATAAATTATCAAATTACGAAATTGATCATATTTTTCCTAGAACACTTACGTCAGATGATAGCTTAGATAACTTGGTATTAGTTAAGAAAAAAGAAAATCAAAGAAAATTAGATGATTTAGTTTTACCTTTAGAAATAAGAAATAAAATGGAAGATTTTTGGAAAAAGTTATTCGATAATGGATTAATATCACAAACAAAATATTATCGACTAATAAGAACAGAGTTTAGACAAGATCAAATTGATAAATTTATTAATAGACAATTGGTAGAAACAAGACAAATTATTAAACATGTTGCTAATATTATTGAAAATCATTATGAAGGTACTAAAGTATTTACAGTAAGAGCTAATCTATCGCATGAATTTAGAGAAAAATACGGAATATATAAAAATAGGAACGTAAACGATTTTCATCACGCTCATGATGCTTATATTGCTTGTATTATTGGTCGATATATACAAATAAGATTTCCAGGATTAGAAGCAAAATATGTTTATGGTCAATATATGCAAAATGTAAAGAAAACAAAAAACAATATCGATAAAGAAAATCATGGATTTATTATAAATAGCATGAAATATATGTATATTGATGAAGATACAGGAGAAATTATTTGGAATCCAGAACGAATTTTAGATTACATTAAGTGCTTTAATTATAGAGATGTGTATATAACTAAGAAATTAGATACGAATAATAGGGAACTTTTCAACGTGACTATTTTACCAAATGATAAGAATAGTGAAAAAGGAAAGACAAAAGCAACGATACCAGTAAATAAATTGCGTAATGATGTACATAAGTATGGAGGATTTAGTGGATTGCAAAGTGACATTGTGGCTATTGAAGGAAAGAAAGGAAAGAAGATAGATAGAAGACTTATAAATCTTCCTATTTTATTGCGATATGCATCCATCGATGATCAATGTAAATATATTATGGAAAATAATAAATACAGCGATGTAAAAATAATTAAGAAGATAAAGAAAAATCAGTTAATTGAGATAGATGGTGGATTATATTTCTTATCATCAGCAACAGAACTTGTTAATGCACACCAATTAATATTAAGCAATAAAGAAAATGAAATTGTTTTTGAAATTAATAATGCAATAATCAAAAATAACTTTAACTATTTTGAAAATCGAGAAACAGAAATAACTGAGTTATATAATTTGCTTTGTGATAAGATGAAAAAATATTAT
>UQVG01000299.1 GCA_900544435.1 uncultured Erysipelotrichaceae bacterium
GAACTAAAGTAGTTGATTTTCTTTTAAAAAGTAATCCACTTCCCTTTAAACCGTTTATTTTATGTGCAGAAAAAGATGCACAATCTATTCCATCTAAATCAATTTTTATTTTTCCTAAAGCTTGTACCATATCAACATGAAACTTAATGAGTGGATATTCTTTAAGTAATTTTTTTATTTCTTCAATAGGCTGAATCGAACCTACTTCATTATTAATACACATAACACTAATCAAAATCGTATCATCTCTAATACTCTTTTTAACATCTTCAATTTGAATATGTCCTGTATGATCCACAGGTAGATACGTAACTTCATACCCAAAAACTTCTTCCAATTCTTTACATGTTTCATACACAGAAGAATGTTCTATTGAAGTTGTAATAATGTGCTTCCCTCTATTTTGATATTGAAAAGCAATTCCTTTAATTGCCATGTTATTTGCTTCACTACCACAGCTTGTAAAAATCATTTCTTCATCACTAACATTTAGCATTTTAGCCAATAGACTTCTCGATTTTTCTAACAAACGATTAACTTCAATTCCTTGACTATAAATACTATCAGCATTATAAAAATATTTTTCTAATAATTGTGTATAAGTTTTTAAAACTTCCTTATGATAAGGTGTTGTTGCAGCATAATCTAGATATACCATATTTCCCTCCATATTTTATTTTTATTCATTTCCAATTAACATATGACCCTCATGAAAAAAGTCCTATTCAACCTTAGGACTTTTTTTATTGACCAACATTTCATAAGAATCAGGTTTTATTTTTTCAATAATATCAACCGCTGTAGATAAAGCCTTTGTATATTCGCCATTTCTATAAAGTAATTCTGCTTTCGTAAGTTCAGTGTTTACTTCTAAAAATGAAGAACGATATCTATTTCCAAAAACAATTGCATCTTCTACCATTTCTGCAGTTACAATTAAATTATGAACATTATCATATAATTTATAAATAACATCTCTAGCGGCATCTACTTGTAACGATAAACTTTTTAAATCAATAGGTCTTTTTCTAATAAAATTTAAAATTGCATCTGCTTTTTTATATGAATCATCAATATAATCTTGATACGACTCACTAATCATCGGTAAATGTTTATTTCTAATTTCTGATTTGATTTCCAATAATACAATATTGATATTATCTAATTCATCTAATGCACGTTTTTCTTGAATACGTAAAGTTTCTGCTAATTCATTATGTTTGATTAAAGAATCATTATACGGCTTACTTTGTTCCACAATCTTAGAAAAATTATCTATCATTTCTATATAAGAAAAATCTTTAGTTTCAATAATCTTAGTGATTTCAGCTAAATCATCTACAATTGTTTGAAATTGATTATAATCATCTTCAATTGTAATGGTGTAATCATCTAAAATATAATTTTCTTCTATTTCACGAATACTTTCTTTTGCTTTTGCAAGTCCACTTTCAATTGTATTAACAAATTTATAGCATTCATTTCTTTTTTCTTCATAAAGAGCATATGCATTTTTCTCTTTTTCAAAATCAGAATATAATAAATTTAATTCTTCTGTCATTAATTCAATCGTTTGACCAACATTATTTAAATCAAGATTCTTAATGTTATGTCCTGTATTTTGTAAATCACTACTAATTTTAGAAAGGCGAACACTCGCATTCATTCTTTCCACTGCAAAATCTTTTTCTTGCATATCTTTCATGATAGATTTTAATTCATTCAAACGTTTTGGTAAATATTGTCGAACAATAGAAATATATGTAGGTAAATCTTTTAATTTTTGATCCAACTCATCTATATCTCTTGAAATATTTTCAGTATCAATTTTTGCTTCTTCAAATTGTTGATTGTTCATATAATTTTCTAATTCAACAAAACGTTCATCAATATCATGAAATACGTCTTGAATCTTTGGCACATAATCTTCAACTTTGAAACGAATTTGTGCATAAGTATCATTTGTTGCACGATATTTTTCTTTAACTTTAATAATTTCTAATCTTTGAATATTCTCTATTTCTGTGATTACTTCAATATCTTTTAAAAGTTGTTTAGACTCTTTAGCATACTGTAGAACTTTTTCTTCTAAAATATCCATTTTCTTCTGTACACCACGTAACTTACGATAATAAAGTGATTCATCAATATCATTAACAAGAGGAATAATTTCTTCATTTTGAAGATTAGATAAATCAGAAAATTTTGCGTCATAGCATTCATATTTCTCTTGCAATTCGGGCATATTTTTAGCAATACCTTTAACTCTACCTAAACGATATTGAATAGGCAATGATTTAATCGCATTCATTTTGTTTTCTAAATCTACGATTTCATTGCGATAATGTTTTAATTTCAACAAACGATAAATTAAAATCAGTAATATTAAAACTAAAATACTTACTGCAATAATAACAATCATTTTCATTCCAACTATATTTACAATCTCATTCAAATATTTCATGTCAACAACCTCTTTTAATCACATTTCTATGAATAATTATATCATGAAGTCATATACTTGTCTAAATCTAATTTTGTTTCTTTAAAATAAAATAGAACGATGAAGAAAATATAATTAGAAATCCAATCAAAACAAAAAAATCAATCTTTTCTTTTAAAAACACTAAAGAAAAAAGATAAGTAAAAGCTGGGTTAAATGCCATGAAAAAACTTGTTTTTAATGGACCGATTAGTTGAATTGATGAAAGATAAATACATTGTATATACGCATAGCCAATTCCAGAAGTTAATAAAAATAGCCAAAAATATAAAATATTTACTTGTGTAAATAATGGCTTTTTTATAAACAATAAAAGAATAATAAATTCAAAGAAAGCAATAATCAATAAATACAAATTATAAACATAAGGATTACATGAAATATTTTTTAATTTATAATTTCCAAAATTATAAATAAATAAAGCTATTATTAAAAAAAGGACACTTTTGTTTAGATCAAAAATTCTAAAATGAATAGCACATAAAAAGCCAAAGATTGTCATACACAACGAAAAAAAGATTTTATAAT
>UQVG01000300.1 GCA_900544435.1 uncultured Erysipelotrichaceae bacterium
GATTAAAATTTCAACCTAAACAAAAAAAGGGAGATTTTTCTCCCTCTTGATTTTAATATTCTTTTTCTAATAAAGCTGCAGCTGCTTTATCAATAATCACAGTTACATCTTTATGATTTTGTAATACACTAGCAGGTAATTCTGGAGTTACAGGACCTTCGATCATTCCTTTAACAGCATCTTCTTTATTTTTACCACAAGCAATTAAAACAACACTTTTAGCATCCATGATATTTTGAATTCCCATAGAGATAGCTTGTTTTGGTACAGCATCTTCATCTCCATCAAAGAATAATCTTGCATTATCTTTAATAGTACTTTCTTTTAAATCAACATAATGTGTTTTTGAATTAAAATCAGTTCCTGGTTCATTGAATCCAATATGTCCATTTGAACCAATTCCTAATAATTGAACATCAACTGGATTTTCAGCTAACATTTTATTATATTCATCACAATTTTCTTGGATATTTCCTTGTCCACATGGAACATGTACATTTTCATCTTTAATATCAATTCCATTGAATAAGTTTTTATACATAAAATAATGATAACTTTGTGGATGACTTGCATCTAATCCAAAATATTCATCTAAGTTGTATGATTTAACATCTTTATATGATGTATGATTTTTTTCATGATCTTCTCTTAATAATTCATACATTCTTACAGGAGTAGACCCTGTTGCTAATCCTAAAATACTATTTGGTTTTTCCTTTACTTGATTAATAAAAATTTTTGCTGCTTCTTGGCTTGCTTCTTCATAATTTTCTACGATAATAACTTTCATTGCAAACTCCTCCTCAATTCCATCATATCATGTCTAGACAAACAATTCAATAAATACTTGTCTTTTTTCTTAAAAAGTCCATTCGTTCAATGAAAATGTCTTTATTTTTCAATAAAAATAGGTTAGAATTGGGATGTAAATATGGAGGTGTTTAATACTATGATTAAAGGTATTGGGGCTTCTAGTGGTATTGCAATTGCTAAAGCATACAAACTAGTTATGCCTGATTTAACTGTAACACAAAACACTGTAGAAGATGTTGCAGCTGAAATCAAAAAATTTGAAGATTGTATGGCTGAAACAGCTAAACAATTAGAAGCAATCAAAGAAGCTGCTTCTAAAAACTTATCAGCTGAAGAAGCTGCTGTATTTGATGCGCATGCATTAGTACTTCAAGATCCTGAATTAAAAACACAAGTTTTAGACAAAATTAATAATGAAAAATTATGTGCTGAAGCTGCATTAGATGCAGTTGCAAATAATTTCATTGCAATGTTTGAAATGATGGATGATGATTATTTTAGAGAAAGAGCTGCTGATATTAAAGACGTTTCTCGTCGTTTATTAGCTAATTTACTTGGTAAACCATTACCAAACCCTGCTTTAATTGATGAAGAAGTTGTTATTATCGCTGATGATTTAACTCCTTCTGATACAGCACAATTAAATAAAAACTTAGTTAGAGGATTTGCTACTAATATTGGTGGTAGAACTTCTCACTCAGCTATCATGGCTCGTTCTTTAGAAATTCCTGCAGTTGTTGCTTGTAAAACAATTACTGAAGAAGTTAAAGATGGAGATTTAATTGTTCTTGATGGTATTGAAGGAACAGTTATGATCAATCCTGATGAAGCAACAGTTAAAGAATATGAAACTAAACGTGCTGATTTCATTGCTTATAAAGAAGAATTAAAGAAATTAGTTAATGAAAAAACAGTTACTACTGATGGACATCAAGTTGAATTAGTTGCTAACATTGGTTCAGCAAAAGATTTAGCAGGTGTTAAAGAAAACGGTGGTGAAGGTGTTGGATTATTCAGAACTGAATTCTTATATATGGAATCTGCTGAATTACCAACTGAAGAACAACAATTTGAAGTTTATAAAGAAGTATTAGAAGGTATGGAAGGTAAACCTGTTGTTGTTAGAACATTAGATATCGGTGGAGATAAAGAAATCGAAGCTATCGATTTACCAAAAGAAATGAACCCATTCTTAGGTGTTCGTGCAATCCGTTTATGTTTCCAAAGAGAAGATATCTTTAGAACTCAATTAAGAGCATTACTTAGAGCATCAGTTTATGGTGATTTAAGAATTATGTTCCCAATGATTGCTACTTTACAAGAATTCCGTAAAGCTAAAGGAATCTTAATGGAAGAAAAAGAAAAATTAGTTGCTGAAGGTGTTAAAGTAAGTGATACATTACAAGTTGGTATCATGATTGAAATCCCTGCAGCTGCTGTATTAGCTCATAAATTTGCTAAAGAAGTTGATTTCTTCTCAGTAGGAACAAATGACTTAGTACAATATACATTTGCAGCAGACAGAATGTCTTCTGGTGTAAGTTATTTATATCAACCATTCAACCCATCAATCTTAAACTTATTAAAACATGTTATTGATTCAGCACATGCTGAAGGTAAATGGGCTGGTATGTGTGGAGAAATGGCTGGTGAAGCTATTGCAGCTCCATTATTACTTGGTTTAGGATTAGATGAATTCTCAATGTCAGCTACTTCAATCTTAGCTCAAAGAAAATTAATTAAGAGCGTATCAAAAGCTGATATGGAAGCTTTAGTAGAAAAAGCATTAGATTGTGCTACTTCTGAAGAAGTTGTTGAATTAGTTAAATCTACAGTAAAAATGTAATAATAAAGACCTCGAAAAGAGGTCTTTTTTAGTGTATAAAAATTTGATATACAGTTATGTAAAGAAACCTAATCTAATGGATTAGGTATTCTTTACAGTTTTTTTATTTTAATGTAAAAATAGCTCAAGGAATCGAACCTAGAGCTACTTCTTTGGTAATAACATAATAATTACGAGTACATTCTAACATATATACGCTACCGCTACATAAGCGAAGTAAATGAAAATAATTTCAAACAAAATCAATAAATCATTGCTTATATATCACTTATTGAATATTTTTATAGTATATGAGGCATAAAAAACCTATCATAAATTGTTAGGCTTCTTTACAGCCCCTTTTTTATTGAATAAA
>UQVG01000301.1 GCA_900544435.1 uncultured Erysipelotrichaceae bacterium
TGTGCTTCAACATTCATAAGATATTCATATTGCATACCTTGTCTTAATTTTGATGAATCATACCCCAAACTTTCTAAAATAGTATAACCAAACTCTAAGGCTGCTGCTGGTCCTTTTCCTGTAATAATATGATCATCTTTTTGAACGATAGCTTCTTGATAATTAGCTCCAGTAAGTTGTGTTTCAAAACCTGGAGAACAAGTACAAATTTTATCCTTTAAAATACCTGCTTTTGCCAAAACAATTGGACCGGCACAAATAGCAGCAATCAATTTATGTTCTTGATTAAATCGTTGAACAATTTCAATAACACGTACATCATCTCTTAAATTTGTTGCTCCAGGTAAACCACCAGGAATAACAATTCCATCATATTCTTTGATTTGATCATTAAATACACAATCCATTTGAATTGTAATTTGATGAGAACTTGTAACCTTTAAATCATCCATACCTACTAAATCAACATGAATATTTGCTCTTCTTAAAACATCAACAGGTGTTAACGCTTCAATTTCTTCAAATCCTTCTTTACATAATACAGCTATTTTTTTCATAAACTCTCCTCTTTTCTTTTAAAGATATTTTAACATGAAAACTGAAAAATAAAAGAATGAAATACATTGTATGGGATTTCAAAATATATTATAATGTTGCATAGATGTAAAAAATTACCCTTGGAGGTTTTATGAAGAAAATTGTTATTGGTATATCGGGAAGTATTGCTGCTTACAAAGCTTGTGAGCTTATTTCTCGTTTAAAAAAGAAAAATTATAATATTGAAGTCATTATGACAAAAAATGCAGCTCAATTTGTAACACCGCTTACTTTTGGAGCACTTATTCATAAACCTGTTTTAATTGATGATTTTGATGAAACAGGTTATCAAATTAAACATATTAATATTGTTAAGGATGCTGATTGTTTTATCATTGTTCCTGCAACTGCAAATATCATTGCTAAAGTTGCTCATGGTTTAGCAGATGATGTTTTATCTTCAGCTTTTTTAGCAGCAACATGTCCAAAAATCATTGCTCCTGCAATGAATGTACACATGTATGAAAATACAGCAACTCAAAAAAATCTTGATATTTGTAAATCTTATCATATTAAGATTGTGGAACCTGAAATTGGTGAACTCGCATGTGGTTATCAAGGAAGAGGACATCTCAGTGATATTGAAGATTTACTCGATGCTATTGAATATGCGACATCTCCTCATCCATTAGCTGGAAAGCATGTTCTTATTACCGCTGGTCCTACTCAAGAGCCACTTGATCCAGTAAGATTTATTTCAAATCATTCAAGCGGAAAGATGGGCTATGCACTAGCAAAAGTTGCTCGTCAATTAGGAGCTCATGTCACATTGATTAGTGGTCCATCATCTCAAAGAGCTCCTTACGAAGTAGATGTAATCAAAATTCAAAGTGCACAAGGTATGTTTAAACAAGTATTAAGTTATTTTGATTTTCAAGATTATGTTATCATGTCTGCTGCTGTTGGTGACTATCGTCCTTTAGAATATAGTGATCAAAAAATAAAGAAAAAAGCTGAGGAATTTTATTTAAAATTAGGAAAAAACGAAGATATTTTATCTTATATTGGAAAACATAAAACAAAACAAACTATTTGTGGGTTTGCTATGGAAACAGAAAATGTTATTGAAAATGCCCAAAATAAATTTTTTAAAAAGAATTGTGATTTGTTAGTTGTTAATGATTTATTTGAAGATGGTGCTGGATTTAAAACAGATACAAATAAAGTTGCTTTGATTACAAAAAACTTTGTTGATTATTTAGATTTAATGAGTAAAGAAGATCTAGCACATATTATTTTAGAAAAATTAATGAAAGTTAAAGGAGAGTAAAGATGCTAGTAGTTGTAGATATGGGAAACACAAATATTACAATGGGACTTTTTAAAGATGATCAACTTATTGGCAATTACCGTTTAACGACTAAACTGCAAAGAACATCAGATGAATATGGTTTTATGATCCTTGCTTTTTTAAGTGCCTATAATGTAACTGTTGAAGATATAAAAGATGTTATTATTTCTAGTGTTGTTCCTAAAATCATGTATTCTTTTACAAATTCCATTCGTAAATATTTCCACAAAGAACCTATTATTGTTGGTCCAGGAATTAAAACAGGTATTTCTGTAAAATATGATAATCCTAAATCTTTAGGAAGTGATCGTATCGTTGATGCCGTTGGTGCCTACTATAGTCACCATTGTGCTTGTTTAGTAATTGATTTTGGCACCGCTACAACATTCGACGTTATTTCTTCAAAAGGTGAATTTATGGGTGGAGCAATTGCTCCTGGTATTGGTATTTCTGCTGAAATGTTATCTAATCGTGCTGCTCAACTACCTGAAGTAGCAATTAAAAAGCCACAACACATTATTGGTAAAAATACTGTTGAAGGTATGCAATCAGGGGTTGTTTATGGCTATATTGGTTTAACAGAGAAACTGATTGAAGAAATTAAAAGCCAATATCCTGAACCATTAAAAGTCGTTTCTACAGGTGGTCTTGGTAGAATGATCTATCAAGAAACAAATTTGATTGATGCCTATGATAAAGATCTTACATTCAAAGGTTTAAAAATTATATATGATATGCAAAAAAGGGATTAAATAAAATCCCTTTTTAATTCGTTTTTTAAATAAAAATGTATTGTTTGTTGTCCATCTACATACAAAATAACAATTTCTTGAAGATTAATTCCATGAACTTTCATAATTTGTTCTAACCACTTTTGATTATGATGAATCAATTCTAAATTTTCATAAATAATTGTTCCTTGTAAAATAAGAATTGTTGGTATAAATTCTTTTTGAACCTCTTGATGTAGATCACCTAATTTTAAAGGCCTTGATAATGTCTTAGGATAAAAAGTAAATTTCCCATTCGTTTCTAAAATAATTTTATCTAACTCATTGAGATCAAAATAACCATTCATTCTACAATTCATCAACAATTCATTCAAATCAATTTTTGCTTTATCC
>UQVG01000302.1 GCA_900544435.1 uncultured Erysipelotrichaceae bacterium
TAGTTATAATTAGCTCTATTAGTATGAAGTTCAAAGTAAATTTAAGGAGATATTAATGGAAAAAGTAGCGATTATAACAGATTCATGTAGTGATATAAAAAAAGAATATAGAGAATTGTATGATATACATATTTTACCAATACAAATTCAATATGACGGAAAGTGTTATAGAGATGGTATAGATATTACTTCTAAGGATATATATGCTATTCAAGATGAAAAATTAATTAAAACTTCTTCACCAGTTGGAGAGGATTTATTCAGTTTGTTAGATCAACTTAAAGAAAAGGGATATACACATCTTATTGGTTTATTTTTATCTGGTGGTATTTCAGGGACAAGTAATCAAATGAGATTGTTTTGTCAAACTTATGATAGGTTGACATGCCATGTTGTTGATAGTCAAAGTGCTTCTGTAGGTTTGGGTATTATTGCAATAGCACTTGCAAAATATAGAGAAGAAGGAAGATCTTTTGAAGAACTCGTTAGAATAGCTGATGAATTATGTCATCAAAATTATGCGTATTTTTCAATTGATGATTTAAATTATCTTCAAAAAGGTGGACGTATTGGTAAAGCTTCAGCCTTTTTGGGAACAACCTTAAAAATTAAACCAATCTTATCTTTTGAAAAAGAAAAGGGAGAAATTTATATTCCATCTAAAGTAAGAGGTTCAAAAAAAGTAAAATCTAAACTTATTGATTTAATAGAAAATCAGGTTAAAGAGAATCCTCATCAAAAGTTTGCTCTTGCGATAGCAGATGCTGATAATTTAGAAGAAAGAAACGAATTAGAAAAAATGTTAAAAGAACATTTTCCTCAATTGACATATATAATTGATGGTCATGTTGGTGCTGCATTATCTTGTTATTTAGGTTCAGGACTTTTAGGTGTAGCAATTCAATTTTTACCAGAATAAAAAACATTCAGGATACCCCTGAATGTCTTTTTATTATTTCCATAATTTTCCATTTTGATAAACTTTTACAATTAATTGGGCAATTTCATCTATTCCCATATCACTATTGATGCATAAATCATAATCTTTCATATTTGCCCATGTATTTGTTGTGTAGTAGTTATAATAGCTTTTTCTTTGTTTATCTCTTTTTTGTACATACTTTTTAGTATTTTCATGTTCTTCTTTATAATCATTTTCTACACGATTAATTCTTGATTCTAAAGGTGCATAAACGAATATTCTTAAAACATGAGGATAATCTTCTAAAATGTAGTTTGCACATCCATTTACGATGATACAATCTTCTTTTTCTGCAAGATGTTTAATGATTTTTGCTTGTGTTGCATAAACTTGATCATTAATTGGTAAAACGAGAGGACCATTATTGAGTGAGTAAGCAAAGCTTGATGATTTTTCTTGAGATGCTTTACGAATAGTATCAATATCGATACCTAGTTGTCGAGCTGTTTCATCAATAAGTTCATTATCATAGAAAGCAATATTTAATGCTTCTGCTACTTTTTTAGCAATCAGTCTTCCTCCAGAACCATATTCTCTTGTAATAGTAATAATTTTTTGAGTCATAATAAGAACCTCCTTATATAGTATATTATAGCATATTTTTTTAATAACTCTATCTAAATAGTGTATAATAATAGATAGATGTATAAGGAGGTTTTTTATAATGTGGTTTAATGAAAGTGTATTTTATCAAGTTTATACTCTAAATTTTTGTGGAGCACCTTTTGATAATGATGGGGTTGTAGAACATCGTATTTTAAGATTGAATGATTTTATGGATTATTTTGAAGATTTAGGAATAAATGCTATTTATTTTAATCCTGTGTTTTCTAGTGATCATCATGGGTATGATACAAGAGATTATTGTAAGATTGATGAACGTTTAGGTACGAATGATGATTTTGCAATGGTTTGTAAAAATTTGCATGATAGAGGTATTAGAGTTGTTTTAGATGGTGTTTTTAATCATGTAGGAAGAGGTTTTTTTGCTTTTCAAGATGTTTTAAATCATAGAGAAAATAGTCAATATAGAGATTGGTTCAGAATTGATTTTAATGGTAATTCACCTTATAATGATGGTTTTTATTATGAAGGATGGGAAGGACATTATGAATTAGTTAAATTAAATTTAGATCATCCAGATGTTCAAAATTATTTATTAAAAGCTGTTGATTATTGGATAGATGCCTTTGATATTGATGGTATTCGTTTAGATGTGGCTTATAGTTTACCAAGATGGTTTATGGCAATGTTGAAAGATCATTGCAGACAAAGAAAAGCAGACTTTTTCTTGTTGGGAGAAGTATTAGGTGATAATGCGGGTTATATGTTTAGTGAAGCTCATTTAGATAGTATTACAGATTATCCTGGGTTTAAAGGATTATGGTCGTCATTTAATTCTTTAAATATGTTTGAAATGGCACATACAATAAAGCGTAATTATGGAGAAATGTACAGAGGACAAACATTATTTAGTTTTGTAGATAATCACGATGTAGAAAGAATTGCTTCAAAATTAACAGATTTAGATAAGTTACCACTTATTTATGGCATGTTATTTTCTTTACCTGGAATCCCATGTATTTACTATGGAAGTGAATGGGGACAAACGGGAAAAAAAGAACAAGGAAGTGATAATTCTTTAAGACCAGAGTTTACAAAACCAATGCCTAATGAATTAACAGAATATATTAAAAAATTGATTTCTATTAGAAATCAATCATCAGCTTTACAAAAGGGTGATTTTAAAGAGCTTGTTTTAACAAATAAACAATTTGTTTTTGAACGATTTGATCAACAAGAAAGAATTATTGTTGCTTTGAATTTGGATGAACAAGAATATACACTTTCTTTAAATGAAAATCTTTTCTCATTAATAGATCAACAAGAAATTAATAATCAAGGTCAAATAATATTAAAACCAAAGACAATTCAATATTTAAAGTAAAATAAAAGGTTCTAAGTGACAATGTCATTAAGTTAAGACTTGATGACTATAGGAGGTTTACATAAAAAGGTAGA
>UQVG01000303.1 GCA_900544435.1 uncultured Erysipelotrichaceae bacterium
AAGCAATAACAGAAGTCATCAAAAAGAAAAGAATAAGCATAAAATCATTAGGATCACTAATATGAAAATCATAATTAGGATTAATATACAAAAAATTAAAACATAATACACTAACAATAGATGCTAATAAACCATAAAAATATCCTTTAGTAAATGTAGCAATTAATAAAACCCCTACAATAAATACCATTAAAATATTTTCTTTTCCAATCCCCATTGAATTTAAAGTAAGCGAACAAAATAATTCAATCGAAATAATAATACCAAAATAAACTAAATACCTTAATTTTTCTTTCATAAAATCACCAAGATTATCATGACATACATTTTAGAATCATATCAACATCTTTTTTCTTTCCTATGACTAAAAGATGATCTTCTACATTAAAAACATAATCTACCGAAGGTAAAAAATCTGTTTTATTATCTTTTTTTATTCCTATGATATAAATATGAAAAGCTGCTCGAATATTAATTTGTTTAATTGTTTTTCCTAACCATTGACGTAATGCAGGAATTTCATAAATAGAATATTCATTATCCAATTCAACATAATCATACAGATTATCATTACTTACACGCACAGCTAGTTTTTCAGCACTATCTCGATTAGGATAAATAACCTCATCCGCCCCATTTTTTAATAAAAATTTAGCATGTATATCTCTTGTCGCTTGAGAAATAACATACTTAGCTCCTAATTCTTTGAGTAAACTTGTTATTTCCAAACTACTTTGGAAATTAGTCCCAATACAAACAAAACAAATATCAAAATTAGCGACACCAAAACTTTGTAAAACATCTTCATTTGTACAGTCTCCTATTTTAATATTCGAAATCAATTTTGTTAGATCTTCTAAACGAGATTCATCTTTATCTACGATCATCACTTCATTTCCAAGTGAAATCATATTACTTGCTAGATGGTGACCAAAACGTCCCATTCCTATAATTAATACTGTTTTCATAACTCCTCCTATCCAATAGCTATTTTTTCTACTGGATTTTTACAATTTGAAATTTTCTTTTTTCTTGAAAGACTTAAAGCTAAAGTTAAACTTCCTACACGACCACAATACATTAACAAAATAATCACAATTTTAGAAAGCATTGTCAGTTTTCTTGTAATTCCTGTTGAAATTCCTACTGTTCCAAGTGCTGAAAAGATTTCAAAAAAGACATCTTGCATTGGAAGTTGTGGTTGCGTGTCAAAAAGTACAATTGCACTTATAAAAATAAATATAAAATTTATTAAAAAAACAGAACATGCTTTTTTTATTGTTTTACTATCAAAACGACGATTAAATGCATTAGCTTCACTTTTATTGGTCATTGTAGCATATACAAAAATAGTCAAAACCGCAAAGGTCGTTGTTTTAATACCTCCGGCCGTTGAACCAGGACTACCACCAACAAACATTAAAAACATCATTAATAAGCTTGTTGAAGGTTTTAAATGAGAAACATCAACTGTATTAAATCCAGCTGTACGACAAGTTACAGATTGAAAAAATGAAGCTAAAATTGTTTCTTCTTGAGACAATGAAGAAAGTGAATTTTGACATTCAAATAAATAAAATAATACAGCTCCAACAACAATTAAAATGATTGTTGTTAGTAAAACGATTTTTGTTTGTAAAAGATATTTTTTAAACTTGAGTCCTTTTTCATAAATATCTTGCCAAACAATAAATCCCAAGCCTCCTATCATAATTAATACCATGATTGTCATATTAACAATTATATTAGAAGCATAGGGTGTTAATGATCCATATGGTTCTATTGTTCCAAGTAAGTCAAATCCTGCATTACAAAACGCAGATATCGCATGAAAGATTCCTAAATAAATTCCTTTTAATAAACCAAAATCTTCTATAAAAACAAGACTTAAAATAATTGCTCCAATTCCTTCAAATAAAAAAGTCCCTTTTATAATATGTTTAACAAGTTTAACCCCACCTGCCAACTTTAAAGAATTGACACTTTCTTCAATCAAACCTCTCTGTCTTAAACTAATTTTTTTCTTGAGATAAGTGGCTAGAAAAACCCCAATCGTAATAAAACCTAAACCACCTATTTGAATTAAAAGTAAAATTACAATTTGTCCAAACAATGTCCAATGTGTTGCCGTATCATAAACAACTAAACCTGTTACACAAGTGGCACTTGTCGCTGTAAAAAGCGCATCTAAAAAATCCGTATGATTACTAGAAACAGGTAACAAAAGTAAAAACGTTCCAACTAAAATAACAATTGCAAATCCTAATGCAATGATTTCAACATTTGTTCTTCTTTTGATCATATAAATGTTTTATTAACCTTTCTATGTCTTCTATTGTTTGTAATAATTCAATATTTTCTTGATATAATTCTTCATACTTTTGTTTGCCAATTAAAGAATAAACTTGGACATCTAACATATCTCTATGAATACGATAATTCATTAATAAGTTATAATAATCATCTTCACAGCATAAAATGACATATTGATAACTTTGTTCAAAGTGATATATTTCTTGTTTTGGTATACATTTGATTGTATCATTTTCATATTTTTTTACCATTTGATACGTTTCATCATAAATAATAAGCATCGTTGGATATTCTATACTTTCTATAAGCTCATCAAAACAACTCATTTGTTTATATCCAATAAATAAAACAGCTACCAAAACTAAGACTAATATAAAATCTATCATAATACTCCCCTCTTTACTTTTATTATAAAATGGGAGGTATTAAGATAGTGTTAAGATACCTTGTATATACATTAATAAAACATAAATAAAAAGGGCTAAGATATTCTTAACCCTACCAATAATCTCGTTGTTGATCGGTAACTTCTAATGTTTTTGTATTCACTAAATAAAAATCAACAAGACTTTGTGTGCTACTTTTTTTTATATACTTTTCTAAAACAATTTCATAATCTTCATCATTATTTTTATATTTATTAAATACAAGAGATAATGTATATTCAT
>UQVG01000304.1 GCA_900544435.1 uncultured Erysipelotrichaceae bacterium
TTTAACATTTAACTTAAATGTTAAATATAGTATATCATATTTATTAAAAAAAAGAAGTATTAGATTTTTATCTGACCACTTCTTTAATCATTGTTTCTACAGTTGTTGTCGCTTCACTATTAGAAATACTTATAAAAGTTCCCATATTTAGGATGACTAATAAAATACCAAAAATAACGATTATCAATAAAATGATAGCTATTGTCTTCATTATTTTTCTATAACGTCTATTTTTTATTGTTAGTTGTTCATTTATTTTAGCTAATTGTTTAACAATCTCACTTTGATCTGTTGTTGTAATTTGACCATCAAGAAGAATATTCACATCTGTTTCTAATACGTTTACTATTTTAGAAAGCATATCTACATCAGGCAATGAAAGCCCCTTTTCCCATTTACTAACAGTCTGTCTAACAACATTCAATTTTTCAGCGAGTGTTTCTTGCGTATAACCTTTATCTTTTCTTATTTTCTTTAGGTTTTCAGCAAACATTCCTCTATCCTCCTTTATTAAGATAAACACATCTTATATAAAAATAGTTGTTGCTTCAAGCAACGCATATTAACATTCTTTATTTTACTTCATCATAACTTGGAATTGAGTCAACTGCACCAAATCTTGTCACCGCAATTGCACTTGCTTTTGTTGCTAAGTTTGCTGATTCAACTAAAGAGAATCCTTCAAGAATTCCTTTTACAAAATAACCAATATAAGTATCTCCTGCACCTGTTGTATCTATCGCATTAACTTTCATTGCTTCTACTTTGACATCTTCATTGTTTGTTAAAACTCTGCTTCCATCTTTTCCCATTGTAAAAAGAATATTTGTATGTGGATATTTTTGTTTTAACACTTGTAGAATCTTTTCATAATTTTCTTCACCGCTTAAAGCAGCACCTTCTGTTTCATTGACTACAAGCCATGTTACTTTTTCAATTGGATAATTTTGAATTGATTCATCATAAGGAGCTGCATTGAAAAAAATCTTCATTTCTTTTTCATAACAGCGATCAATAATATAAGGTACATTATTGATTTCATTTTGTAAAACAATCACATCACCCTTTGAAAAATGAGATAAAACCTCATCAATATATTCAAAATCAATCTCTTTATTTGTTCCACCATATAAAAGAATATGATTTTGACCACTTTGGTCAACTTCAATAATAGCATGTCCTGTTGGCTTATTTGAAATTTTTAAATAATCAATATTCACATTCTTTTCTACAAGCGCATCTTTTAATAAAGTGCCATCATTTCCAATAATTCCTGCAAAATACGTTTCATTTCCTGCAAGAGACATTGCAATTGCTTGATTAACACCTTTTCCACCACATTTAACTGCATATTCAAGACATCCTTGTGTTTCTCCTGGTGCTGTAAAATGATTGACTTTATATACATGATCCAAATTAGCGGATCCAAAACATAATACTTTCATAAATCCTCCATAACTTCTTATTTTTATATTCACATTATAAACATTATCCTCTTTTTATAAAAGAAAAAGAAGTATTTAGATTTTTATTATAAATACTTCTTTTAATCATTTCTAAATTCATAACATTCTGGAAAAGATGTTTGTTCAATATATGTATCCGCTTTTGAACTATAAACATCTTCCATTATTACATAAGGTAGATTATTGACCTTTTTATAAAGAAGACCTGTACTTATATTTAAAGAAAATATTCTTTTAGTTTCAGCTAAAAATTTTAATTTTTCTTTTGGCAATTTTATAATATATACTTTCCCTAAATCACTATTATCATCTTCTTCAAACGTCTTACATCCCTCATTTATCCATAATCTAAAATCAAACCATTCATCAGGATCAGAAATACCAATTGATCCTGCATCTAAAAAGCCACACAATGTAGCATCTTTTGTTGCCTTTATAACGAGTTCCCAATCTCCATTATCATTACCAATACTTATATATTCTGGCATATTATTAGAAAAATCATGACATTTGTACATTTCTATAATCTCTTTTGTACTATAAAAAACATATTCATTTAATACCGCACCATTTGTTATTTTTAAAAATTCTTTATAGACATCTGGCAATATACCCTTTATTTGATTATTTACTAAATGAATATCTTCATCAGTTGCTGGTTTATTTTTTTCAATGAATTCAATATTTTTTAAATCCATAAAATCACCTCATCTATTTCTTAAAGAAATGAAAATCACAACAATCTCCGCCATAACCTAAAGTTTTTGTACGCGTAAATCCAATCTTTTTAAGACCACCATAAGTCACATCATCTACATCACAGAATAAACGACACAACTCTTCACAGTCATTTTCCTTGCATGCTGTATGCCATAAACATTTAGTAATAGTAACATCATAATGATTTTTACCATAGCTTTGGGTATTTTCTTGTAAATCTGTTGTACGCATGATTTTTAAAAAGATAGAACTATAAATTTTATAAAACCCAGGCACTAATTCCATTTTAGCGGTAGATACATGTTTCTTTATTGCAATTTTATCAATCATATATTTTCTCATATATTGATAGACATCTTCTTTTGAAAATTCTTCATTCAATAAGACTTTATATAAAGCAATTCGTGGTAGAATTGTTTGAATGAGTGTTTTCATTTGACTTTCTGTTTTATCTTTTGTATTTTCAATAATTTTATAAAGTTCTTTTTCTTGTTTATCAAATATTTCATTTCCTTTATTTGGACCAAATTCTTCGATTAAATATGATTTTACTTGTTTTTGTTGTTTGATTTTCATTATAAGTACACCTCTTTCATACAATAACATTATAGCGTTATCATAAAAGAAAAAGAAGTATTCAAACTTTTTAGTTATAAATACTTCTTTAATTTTATTGTGTATTCTAAATTATAGAAATCATTAAAACACAGATAGTACTTAATAATGTCCCCAATAAATAATACTCCGCAAATTCCTTATCCTCTGAAATTTTATTATA
>UQVG01000305.1 GCA_900544435.1 uncultured Erysipelotrichaceae bacterium
AAATTCTATATTATTAGCTGCTTTTAAAATATATTCTATTTTTAAATTTGTTTTGCTCACAATAAACACCCTCCTACAACAAAAATATTATAATATAAAAAGCGGTAAAATTGAAACCATTTTCCGCCTTACTTAATTATTATCTAATTACCTTTTTAGTAGCTGTATAGGCACCTGCTGCTAACAACATGATAATAGCATATGAACCAATCATTGTATTATCTCCAGTTTTAACACTTTGTTCAACTTTATTATTAACTGTTGATTCCTTTTTATCATCTACTTTATCTTCTGATTTTGACACTGTTTCCACTTTAGCTTGTTTGAACAACCAATTCATTGGACTACCATCAGTATTATCATTAAGAACTTTTACCCATGACCAATGCAATATCATGCCTCCCATACCATTGCTGATTCCTACAACTTTCATTTCATCATCTGACCATATAGATAATTTATTATTTTTATCTCCCATATTTTCCATAGCTTTGTACATAGCTTTTGAACTATCTACATTGCATGTTGGATCATTTTCAGCATGAGTATAATAAATTGGAACATCTAATAATTTTTGAGTATCAATTTTTTTAGAAACCATCGATTGTGTACTTTCATCCCAAGTATATACATTTCCTTGGAATGCTTCTTCAAAATTCGAAACAATTGTATCAAAAGGATCTTTTTCTCTACCTAATACTGCAAATGTTTGATTATGTACAGGAACAATTGGATCCATTGAGCAACAAGCTATAGCTCCAGCAAATATTTCAGGATATTGCATTAAAAATCTCATTGTTGCTCCTCCTCCACTAGAAGCACCTGCAACATATACTTGATTTTTATTCACATTTCCATCATTAATTAGATTTTTAATCAATTGTGCTTGTAATGCATTGTTTTGATCAATTAATTTTTTCTTATCTTCATTTTCTGCAGCACCATAGCTATAGTTTTCATTTCCAACTTGCATTTGTAATACTGCAACATCATAACCAGCATCTACCCAACCAGTTAATCCTTTATTCGCTACAAGAGTATCTTCTAAATTACCATTGTATTCTCCGCCACCATGATTCCATACAACAAGTGGTACATTTTTCTTAACTGATCCATCAGCATTTTTTGGTAAATACAACGCATATTCACGTGTTAATCCCGCATAAGTAAATGTCTTTCTTTCTGTATCATCTAAGACTTTAGTTTTAACTGTTGTTACATCGCTTGCCTTAAAAGATAATGCATCATTAGCTAAACATTTAACTTCCCAATCCAATCTTTGAAATGACCAATCTGTTTTATAGATTCCAGCATAACAAAATGGATTCACTGTCATTTCTAACTTATTTCCTGATACACTTAATTCAATCCCATCATCTTGATAAGCTTCTGCCCAAGATCCTGTATTTACATCAAATGGAACAGTGCTTGAATTATTAATAATATCAAAATCTGCTGCTGTTAAATTTTGTATAATACTTTCATCACTTACCTCAATTTCAAATGAAGATACTTCTCTTTGTCCATCTCCAACTTGTGTGTTTGCAACAATAGAACTAACTGTTGGACTAGTAGCATAAACAGGCATACAAAGCATCGATAACGATAACGCTGCGCCTAAGGATGCTGCTATTATTTTTTTACTTTTCATTATTCTTTTCCTCCCTTTCGCACTATCATACTATCACCTCTGCTTGGTGTAAGCGATTCCAATAATAATCCCCTAGTTTCTTTATTTTTTACTTTATTGCGATATTTATTACTTAGTACCTTTTTATGGTACTTTTTAAATTCTATTTTTACTATTATTTTTAGTTATAGTAGATTGCTATTTAGGTATTGTACTTTTATAATATTATCGATTAAAGTATACTTGAAAGGGAGATTTATCATGAAAAAAACACTCTATTTAATGAGACATGGACAGACATTGTTCAATCTACAACATAAAATTCAAGGTTGGTGTGATGCACCTCTTACGCCTTTAGGAATTAAGCAAGCACAAATGGCAAAAGAATATTTTGTGAATAATCAAATTACTCTTGATCATGCATATGCTTCTACTTCTGAAAGAGCATCTGATACTTTAGAAATCATTACAGATATGCCTTATACGAGATTAAAAGGTTTAAAAGAATGGAATTTTGGTGCTTTTGAAGGAAAAGATGAATGTTTAAATCCTAAACTACCTTATGGGGATTTCTTTAAACAATTCGGTGGTGAAAGTGAACTTGAACTTAGAGAACGTATGAATAAAACATTAACCGAAATCATGAGTAAGGATGATCATCAAGTAGTTTTAGCAGTTTCTCATGGGGCTGCTTGTGCTCAGTTCTATCGTGCATGGGAAGAACATGCAAAAGTAAAGAAAACAGAAAGATTTTATAATTGTTGTATTCAAAAATATGAATATGAAAATGGCATCTTTACTCTTGTTGAAATCTTTAATCGAAATATTACAGAATAGGAGAAGAATATGGATTCGATAAAACGTAAATCATTTAATGCAAATGTTGATTTGATTCATGGACCTATCTTTAAATCACTCATCATCTTTGCATTACCACTATTTATATCAAATATCTTCCAACAACTTTATAATACTGTTGATACCATGATTGTTGGAAACTTTTTAGGAGATGCTTCTTTAGCAGCCATTGGATCATGTACTTCCATTTATGACTTGCTTGTAGGTTTTGCTTTAGGAATTGGAAATGGTCTTGCTATTGTTACTGCAAGAAGTTTTGGTTCTAAAGATGAAAAATTATTAAAGAAATCAGTTGCTAGTTCTTTAGTTATTGGAATTGTTGTTTCAATAGGACTTACTCTTATTGGTTTGATTTTCTTACAACCACTTCTTCATTTATTAAATACACCTGCAAACATTATTGACGAAGCTTATAGTTATATTTTCTTTATTGTTTTAT
>UQVG01000306.1 GCA_900544435.1 uncultured Erysipelotrichaceae bacterium
GTATTCATTAGAATTATCAAGACTTTCAGCCTCAGATATATATTCTAATGCAGTCTTATAATCTTGTTTATTTTTATAGAATTCACTCATTTTTGCATAATATTTTGAATTATTCAAATCATAAAGAATTGCTCTTTTCATACACTCAATAGCTTCATCCAAATCATTCATTTTTTCTCGAACTAAAGCTAAATAATAATAACCTTCAGAACAGTTTATATCTAATGATATTATTTCTTGAGAATAGTCTTTAGCCTTTTCCAAATCATCTTTTAATAAAGCAACCTTAGCACCAATAATATATCCTGCTATATAATTAGAATTATGCTCAATAATTTTATTTACTATTTCTAAAGCTTTATCATAATTCTTTTCCTTAATATAAATTTCTGCTAAATCGCTTAAATAATCTAAATTATCAGAATTATGTTCAATGATTTCACTCAAAACAGTTTTAGCCTTATCAAAAATATTTAATTCTGCATAAATTTTACTCAAAGAAACTTTTGTAAAATCATCACATATACCTTTTTGAATATTTTCTTCTAAAAGCGCTTTAGCTCCTAATAAGTCTTTGTTTTCGGCAAGCAATAAAGCTTTTAAAACTCTAGCTTGAGAATGATTTACATCTATGTCTAAAATTGCATCAATTTCTTTATTAGCTTTTACAAAATCTTTTTTATCAAAATACAAATAAGCTAAAGAATATCTATAATCTAAATTATCAGGATTTAAATATAATGCTTTAGTATAAGCTTTTTGAGCCTCATCTAACCAACCATTATAAAAATATGCACTAGCTAAATTGTAAAAATATTTTGAATTAGATTTATCAATATTTATAGCTTTTGAAAAATTCTTAATTGCATCAATAAATTTCATATTTTCCAAATCAAATAATCCCAAAAAGTTTAAAACTTCAGGATTTTGAGAATTTTTACCAATTTGATTAAAAATTTCATTTGCTTTATCTAACTCTTGTTCATCAAAATATATTTTACCTTGTAATAACAAAACTTGTTCATTTGTTTCATCACACTGAGATAGTAAATCTTTAGCTTTTTCAATTTCGCCATTATTATAAAACGCATTAGCACATTCTATTTTTACATCAGTATTAAAAAATTCAGAAGATTTAAAACTTTCAATTTCATCGAACAATTTTAGATTTACTAAAATTTTAACTAAACTTTTTAGACTTTCTGAATTTGGATTATTTTCATAAAGTTTTTTGGATATTTCTAAAACAGCACTTAAATCTCCTTGTCTTTCTTTAATTGTTCTGGTTAATTTTAAACTATCAACATGAACAGGATTTATAGACAAAACCTTATCTAAATACTGCAAAGCTCTTGCATAATTATTAATCAAAAAATACAACTCACCTATTTGAAATAATATTTCAATATTATCACCTTCAATTTCCAAAGCTTTATAAAGCATTTCGATTGCCGGTTTATAATATTTTTGTTCTTTCAATTCAAAAGCTTGTTTTATATATTGTAAACTTTGACTATTTTCCATAACTTATCCATTTCTATTCTTCAACAACTTCTTGTGGAATATATATTTTACCCGTTGGAATTGCAGGTTTTTCTTCTTTCTTTTTGAAAGGATTTTTGAACTTCCAAGTTTTTTTCTTTTTCTTAGGTTCTTCCACTTTTTTATTGATTATAATTAAAACCTCGTCTTCTCCAGCCATCTTTAAATTATTTCTGGCAATACCTTCAAGACTGTTATCTGATGTAATCATTTTCTTTTCTGATTTTAAATCTTGATTACGAATTTGTGCTTTCTTTAATAAATTTTCTAAAGTAACAGTTTTCCCTTGGTAAGAAATAATTTTAGAAACATTCAAAATCGCACCATATCCTATTTGCATTAAACAAAAAATCAAAACAAGTGTCAGAAATGAATAATAAAAACCTGTTTTACGACTATGTTTAATATTCTTTTCTGATTGTTCAGTATTCAAATCTGGATTTTGATGTTTCATTGTCAAAATAAGGTCCCTCTTATTTCAATTATAAACAAAACTCTTAACATAGACAAAAATATGTTTATAAATTTACAATTTAAAATTTGTAGAGAACTTAAATTTATTTCTTACTGTATCATCATCCAAATAATAAGTTTGACTCGTACCTAATTCAATTAGAAAACGATCAACATCTTTTTTTCCAAAAGGATTTATAGATAATATCAGTTCAGTTTTTCTTCTATTTTTAGTGACATCAGCTGATAATATTTCTTTTATAGAAAAATATTGATTAACTTTCCACTCTGGAGCCAGATAAAAATTATCATTGTAATTATTATTAGTAGTATTAACTGTTTTCATATAAGAAGTGCTAATTCTAAAATTTTTATAATCATAACTAGAGAAAACACCTGATGACTGTTCTAATTCAGCATAATAAATTTCATGTCCATACTTAGCTCCAGCTCTAAAATGTCCAAATTGCTCATATTCTTCTTGTGATATTGGAGAAATAAAATACTCAGGAGCTTTATACTTAGAGTATTTATTTTGTAAGTTAAGAGATGATGATTTTAAATTAGTATAATCTTTTTCTAAAATAGTTGCAGGTTGCTTAATATTTATTTTAGCAACATTATTATCTAAAAATTCTAACTTTACAGCATCCTCTTCTTCCTCATTATATTCAGCATATCCCTTTAAAACATCAGTATATAAATCATCTAAATGATACTCTTCAATCGTATCATCGCTAACTTCATCTGCATCTACATCTTGCTCTTCTGAAACACCTGAAGTATCAGCGGTAACATCATCTGAAGTTATATCTGTAATTTGAGATTCTTGTTCCTCTAAGATATCTGTATCAGAAGGTTCTTCATCTGGTATATGATATACAAAAACAATATCTTTTGATATGTCATTATTACTATCCAAAGCCAA
>UQVG01000307.1 GCA_900544435.1 uncultured Erysipelotrichaceae bacterium
TTAACTGATAAAATGCAAAGAATCAATAAAGTACATGTAAAAAATGTATGTATTGATATGAAAGATAACTATTTATTTTTGAGTACATTTGAATCTGGATGTCTTTCTATTTATGACTTAAAGGAAGGTACTTTTTTAACAAAGAAAACAATTCTGAGAAATTATGAAATAGAAAATATAAGTCCCATGAATGATGATGTAGTTATTTTATTAAAAAATTTAATTAACCATAAGATACAGGAAAAATTATAGTTTTACAAAAAGTATAAATTTATAGTACATTTAAATATAAAATATAGAATTAATACTGGATAAATAATGATTTGATTTTTACTACCTGCTTCATGTGGTCAATTAAATTAATAAACAACTTTAAGAAAATATATATGTCAATTTTGTCATATGATATGTTGTTTTCGCCACATAACTTGAAATTAAATGAATAAATATTATTATCTTATTATAAGATAATAATAATAATTTTGAAAAGAGGACATTTGGAAGAATTAAGAAAAAGATTGGTTGTTATTGTTGTGGTTAATACTATTGCCATGATGTTGTTATTTAGTCAAGCTAGAATGTTAATGGATTATCTTATTGAAGTTAATCCGGGAATGAAACTTGTCTATACAACACCATCTGAAATGTTATTAGTGTATGTCAATCTTTCGTTTATTATGGCTTTAATTTTATGTTCGCCTATTACTGTTTATGAAATTTGGGCATTTGTAGAAAAAGGGTTATATAAACATGAAAAAAGATATATCTTGATTTCATTGTTCTTTGGATTAATTCTATTTGTTATGGGAGCTGTATTTTGTTATTTTATAGTTCTTCCAACAACATTGAACTTCTTTCTTAAAATTGCAATAACTGAAGTAAAATCAATGATTTCAGTTCAATCATATGTGTCTTTTGTTAATATGATGTTACTTGCTTTTGGTGTGATATTTGAAATGCCAGTTGTAGTATTTTTACTTACAAAACTTGGATTATTAAAACCTGCTTTTTTAAAGAAAAATAGAGCATATATTATTATTGTTATATTTATTCTAGCAGCTTTTATTACACCTCCGGATGTAGTATCACAAATTATGTTAGGAATTCCTATGGTTGTATTACTAGAACTAAGTATTTTGGTTTGTACTCTAGTAGATAAGAGTAATCGTAAGAAGTAAATTCAGTAATTGAATTGATCTATTGATATTTTAATAAATTTATATTTAAAGTAGAATTCTAATGATACTATAGCATTCTACTTTTTTATTTATATATTTTTAAAAGATATCAAATTTTCATCAAGTTTCTCAAAGAAATCGAAATATAAGCAAGATATTTTTTTAGTATGAGTCATCTAAGAAGCGAGTAAGCTTAATATAGTTTTTTATTTAATGAAAATGGTAATCAAAAAAGAGAATTAACCTAGAATGGTTAATTCCCTAACAGATTGTTGTCATCAATTATAAATGTAGGATTCATACGAAAATTGTATGAATCCTACAAAGACGGGAAGAAAAAATATTTTTTCTCTATTTTATTAATTGTTTTCTTCTTTTACATATTGACGGTCTAATGCTTTTACAAATGGCATATAAATTAAAACAGTTGCAGCTACGCATAATAATTGAGTGACTGCTCCCTTCCATCCTGCTACTAAGAAACCAGAGAAGAAGAATGGACATGCCCAAGGTGCTTGTACATTTGTAAATAGTGGCATAAATCCAATAGACATAGATAAGTAGACAATAGCTACTGAAGCAATTGGTGCTAAAACAATTGGTATTAGCATCATTGGATTAAATACCAATGGTAAACCGAAAACTAAAGGTTCATTGATATTGAATAATGCAGGAATAGCAGATATTTTGCTCATAGCTTTTAAACGTGATGATCTTACTACAATAAGCATTGATATAATTAAACCAATAGTACATCCTGCTCCACCAATAGTCGCAAATTGATCTAACATTTGTACTGTTCCGAAAGCTCCTGTTGAAGCTGTAAGTTGACCTACATCAGCTAAAGTTTGGTTTGAAGCAGCATTTGCATATAATAATGGATAAATTAATGAATTAATAACAGTAGGATGAACTCCAAACCACCATAATAATCCATTTAAACCTGCTACGATAATAATTGCCCAAGGTGATCCAACAATTCCTTGTAAAGGAACTTGAATGATATTGAAAATAAGTTCAGGTAATGATCCGGCAGTTGCCATACAAATACCATTAATAATTAATAAAGTTGTGACAATTAAAATACCTGGAATTAAAGCACTAAATGCTTTACCAACCATTTCTGGGACACTATTTGGTAAATGAATAACCAAATTTTTACGATAACAAAATCTTGCTATTTCAACAGATATAATTGATACAAAGATTGCTGTTACTACACCTTTTGTTCCTAACCATCCAAAAGATAAAACATCAGTAATAACTTCTCCAGAACCACTTATTACTGTTTTAGGGAGTACAACAACATATGCAACAAGTGCTAATACAAGTGATGTTAATTTGTCCATATCATAACTATCAGCTAACTTGTATGACATAGTTCCAGCAAAAATAAAGCCCATCATATTAAATGTGGCACGATAAGCTGGTGAAATGTAACTTATCCAGTTTTCTCCAAATATACCATTCATAAATTCTGCATATCCAGGAATTGGAAAATCTGTAATTAACATAAAAATTGATCCAATAATAGTTAATGGCATAATGGCAAAGAAACCATTTCTTAAAGCTTGAAAATATCTTTTTTCAGTAAAGTAAGATACTTTTGGTACGAGTGAATTTTCCACCCAATTCATAATTGTATTCATATAATACCTCCTTGTTTTTTCAACAAAATTCTAGCATTAATTTTTTTTATGTAACTATTCATGAATGCGATAAACATTTTGTTATAATTATT
>UQVG01000308.1 GCA_900544435.1 uncultured Erysipelotrichaceae bacterium
ATTACGTTATACTTTGAGGCATTTCCAATTTCACTACCACAATTCATAACAAACCAAATACGTTTTGCCCCAATGAATTCTGTTTTATAAAGCCAATTGGAAACAATTCTTGGAATACGCCAAGCATAAGTCGGAACCACAAGGATAACATTGTCTCCTGTTTCTATTGACGAATAATTATTTGTTTTAATTTTTTCATTTAAATCTATTATATTTTCGTGTAATTCATCCGCAATTCTTTGTGCTATATAGCGACTATTCCCTGTTCCTGAATAACAAAAAATTATTTACCTATCCCTCCTGCATAATGATTTTTGATTTAAAATATTTTTCTTGAAATTCAACTTGCTTTTTTATTTCTTCTTTTGTATATGACATATCTTGAGGAACAACAACCCATTTTTCTTCCACATCATCATATCTATGAATAATAGCAATTATTTTCCCAACAAACTCTTTTACAGGAACGTCAACACCTAAAATATAAGCATCTTGTTCCTCTCCATCTGTAGCCATGATTCCTTCAACAAAACCATAATTTATAGGATAATATGTTTCTTTATATTGAGGATGTTGGCTTCCAAGTGGTCGATCAACGATGACTTTAACGATATCTCCAATCATATTATTTTTCCCTCTTTTTTATATATGTGCAATCACTCTTAAACGACGATAATCTGCAATCCATTCATTTTCTTTCCAAAGTTTATCCTTTGTTAAAGCTTCTACTTCTTTAATGATTTTACTTTGGATATCTTTTGACATTTCTTCTAATTCAGAAGCAAAGAATTGTCTCATCCAATTTTCTAATCCTTTTTCATGATCTTTTAAGGGTGTTGGTCGATCATAATCATAAATTTTATCAATAATAAATCCTTTCTTTTTTAATAAATCCGCAAAATGTTTTGTTGTTGGAAAATTAAATTTTGGTTTGTATTCATATCCCAAATCGTGACAAACTTTTATAAAAGCATTTTCAATCGTTGCAACATTACCACTTGCTCCAAATTCACAAACCAATAGTCCTTTAGGTTTTAATACTTTATTAATATTATCTAATAAAGTTTCATGATCTTTTATCCAATGAAATACAGCATTTGAAAAAATAACATCAAATTGACTTTCAAATGGTAACGCTAATGCATCATATACTATAAACTCTATATTGGAATATTGTTCTTGAGCCTTTTTAATCATAGTTTCAGATTGATCCACCCCAATGACTGTTTTTGCTAAATTATTAAGTTGAACAGTAAGTGTTCCTGTTCCACACCCTAAATCTAAAATACTTTGTTTTTCATTTTGTGGAATATATTATAAAAGTCCCTTTCCATATTCTGCTACAAAATCATGTTTATTATCATACATTGTTGCATTCCATTCACTCATAAATTTACCTCTAACCTTTATTTATATTTGCTATATCTAAAATCGCAACAGTCTGCACCTTCAGCAATCGTTTTTGTTCTTACTAATTTCATATGCATTATATCTGCCAATACATAATCCATTTGACATAAATAAGTGGCAAGTTGAGGACATCCTTCATCTTGACAGAGTTTACATATACCACATTCATGATAATCATACCCTAAATCATATTCATCATTTCCTGGTAAAATATCAACGACCCAATCATTTTCATAAATGTGTTTATAACTTTCTTTTGACCATTGTAATCTTCCTGCCATTTTTTTAGGATCTAAATAGCTATTGGCATCTCCTATTACTTTATGAAATAATTTAGAGGCATAAAGTCCATCACGAAACATTTCATAGTTTTCTTCTGCAGATTTCCCTGTACTTCGATTCATTGCGATAAAATAGCTTCCCATAATATATGAACTTAATAATCTTGAATTTCCAATATCTTTTGCCCGTTGAATAATTTTATGATGTTCTTCACCTATTTTTCTTACTACATCTTTTGGAAAGTCTCTTCTTTTCAATTCAGCTTTTACCACATGATGATAAAAATGATAGATTATTTTTACATTAACTGATTCTTTCATCTTTTTCATTCCTTCCAATTCTTTATTCAATAGAACTTTTAATACAAATCCATTTTAGCATAAACTAAAAAAGAAAAACTAAGAAACCTTAATGTCCCTTATGTTTTTCCCTTTTCTTTTGTTGTTTCAAAGCAAACAAACGCATTTTATCTAATTCTTTTTGTTTTTTATTTTGTAATATGTGCTCTGATTTGCTTTTAGCATGTTGTAATTTTAATGCCTGTTGAGACTTTGTTCCAACTCCTTGTAATTGGACTTGTTTTCTAACATCACGTTGTCTTTTTTTATAACTTTTCTGTTTTTCAATTACAACATTTTCAACAGCTGGACTAAAGTTTAATTGATTATACTTTTTTAAAATAAAATCCCTTATTTCATAATCTTTAGGTTCTTTATAAAATGTTATTTTGGATACAGTTAATTTTCCATCTTCATTACATTCTATAATACCTACCCAAAAAGGATTTTCAAAAAATACAGTTAATCTACAACTTGTCTTGTCCATGATTACCCTCCTTTATATAAATAAACAAAGAATGGACAACCCGGAGGGGCAGGTTACTTACCTATTAAAATAGACGGCTGGGCTACCTACCAGCTCTAGTACAATTTGTACATTGCGTTTTTATCTTTGCAATCCTATTTTATCATATTTTAATTATTTCTCTACTACACAATAACAAACACCTTCGGGTGCTTTTATAGGATCATCTTTATAATAGACATTATAATTAGATATGTATTTTTCTGTCATTGTTTGATGATTTTCATGTTGAATAATTGTGAAATGACATTGATTGAGTATCTCTTTAAGTTCAGCAAAACTATATTTTGCTTTCATTGATTCATTCGCTTCTTCTGCCAACATTTCATTAACTTTTGTTTCTTTACTTTCTTGAATACTT
>UQVG01000309.1 GCA_900544435.1 uncultured Erysipelotrichaceae bacterium
TTGAGCCAACTAGGTAAAAATGGTGCAATCACAATACTAATAATCGTTGTAAGTAATCCTATAACAAAAGAAATAAATAAGGCTTGTTGACCAGCAATTTGCACTTTTTTATGATCTTTAGCACCATCCGACTTGGCACATACAGCTAAAACACCTACACCAAAAGCAACTGAAATACTTCCAAGTAACCAAGTAACAGTAGATGTTAAACCTACTGCTGCAGAAGCTGTTGCCCCCATGGCACCAACCATCGCTGTATCTACATAAGTCACGACTGTATTCATTGCTTCTTGAATAATAGCAGGCCATGCAAGATGACATATATTTTTTATCTCATTTCCATATTTCATCCTATAACCTCCAATAACACTATTATACAAACAAAAAAAGGAATAAACAATGTTATTCCTATAATCCTTGATACATTCTTGTACGTTTTACATCTAAATATTTCCAATATTTTCTTTCCCTACCACCTACAGCTATTACTAAATCATCACTGTATCCAAAAACTCTGGCAATCGTTCCTTTTTTTACTTTAGAAATATGAGTTAATTTTCCATCTAATATTGCATACTTCATAATAGCTACCCCCTTTATCTATCTTTATTATAGATAAATAAAAAAGATATTGTTTTTATCAGCATTATTTAAACACCTAAAAAACGTATTTATAATACATATACATAAAAAAGGTCCTATCTCTAGGACCTTATCTATTATATATTAGAAATCTACTTCTGTGTCGTAGTAGCAAGCTTTTAATAAAGCAACCATTTCATCATGATTTGGAATACGTGGGTTTGATCCTGTACATGCATCAGCAATTGCATTATCAGCAATTTCATCAACACGTGCTAAGAAGATATCTTCTGGAACAAATCCAGTTTCAGCTGGCATACCATCTGCACCATATTTATTGATTCCATGAGGAATATTTAATTCATCATTCATTCCTCTTAAATATTTAATTAATAAAGCAACTTTTTCATCATCATCTGCACCACCTAAATGCATGTAATCAGCAATGACACCATAACGTTTTTTAGCTGTTGGATCTTTTGCATTGAAAGCAATAACTTTTGGTAAATACATAGCATTAGCTGCACCATGGATAATATGTCCACCTTGATCAACGAAAGCAGCACCTGTTTTATGTGCCATGGAGTGAACGATACCTAATAAAGCGTTAGAGAATGATTGACCAGCTAAACATTGAGCATCATGCATTGTATCTCTTGCTGCCATATCTCCATTATATGATTTTACTAAGTTAGCTTGAATTAATTCAATTGCATGAATAGCAAGTGGATCTGTATAGTTACAGTTTGCTGTAGAAACATATGCTTCAATAGCATGAGTCATTGCATCCATACCTGTATGAGCAACTAATTTAACTGGCATTGTTTCAGCTAAATCTGGATCAACGATAGCTACATCTGGTGTAATTTCAAAGTCAGCGATTGGATATTTAATTCCTTTATTATAATCAGTAATAATTGAGAAAGCAGTAACTTCTGTTGCTGTACCACTAGTAGATGGGATAGCGCAGAAATGAGCTTTTTTACGTAATTTTGGAATACCAAATACTTTGCACATATCTTCAAATGTGATATCTGGATATTCATATTTAATCCACATAGCTTTTGCTGCATCAATTGGTGAACCTCCACCCATGGCAACGATCCAATCTGGATTAAATTCTTCCATAACAGCTGCACCTTTCATAACAGTTTCAACTGATGGATCTGGTTCAATACCTTCAAATAATTTAACTTCCATTCCAGCTTCTTGTAAATAGTTAACAGCACGATCTAAGAAACCATTACGTTTCATTGATCCTCCACCAACACATACAATAGCTTTTTTTCCTTCTAATGTTTTAAGGGCTTCTAAAGCACCTTTTCCATGATATAAATCTCTAGGTAATGTAAATCTTTGCATAACTTATTCTCCTCTTTTCCTATCTATAATGATAGCACTTACATTCATTTTTGGTTAGATACTAAAAAGGCATAGGGATATGCCTTTTTTTATATATCAAGTTATTTTTTTCACATTACATGTGCATTTTTTCACTTTACTTGTTCGATTACTTTTTTCAAACATTCTATAAAATTTTGATCTTCTTTAGATAAAATATATCCTTTTCGATAAATCAAATAATCAACGTAAGGTATTTTCTTATCTTTACATTCTTTTAAAACAAAATGATTTTGCTTTAAAAGCTTTTTAGGCATTGGGGCTACCCACATATAAGTTTCAGGAATTTCACTTAAAAGCTCAAATTGTATTCCTCTTTCATAAATGTTCATATGTTTATGATTATGATGATCTTCTTGAATATGAATATCTCCATGCTTTAATTCAATTTGTTTCTTTAAATCTTTCATATAAATATCTTGATTTTTAAGAGGATTATCTTTTGAAATAAGTATTTGATAATCAAACATAAAAAGTTTTTCATAAGTTAATTCTTTTAAATTTAAAATATTGAAATAATAGTCTTGATCTCTTAAAGGAAAACGTACAATTCCTAAATTATTTTCTCCATCATAAACATTTTGAATCGTATCGATTGAATTCGTTTCTCGATAATTTAGATTCAATTCCTTTTTCATATTATTATCCATTTTTAAATATTCAATAAAAGCTTCTGAGATGTAACTTGAACGAGGAACACAAATATCTAAATTTAATTTGTGAGGATCATCTTGATACATATTTTTTAAATAATCTACTTCTTGAACAATCTTTTTAGCCTGTGATAAAAATTCTCTTCCTTTAGTTGTTGGAACAACTCCTTTATTATGCCTTTCAAATATCTTTATATTAGCCTCTTCTTCTATTTCTTTAATAATTTTAGATAAATGAGG
>UQVG01000310.1 GCA_900544435.1 uncultured Erysipelotrichaceae bacterium
AGCAAATACAGTTGGCTTTTGGTGGTGTGGTAGATTTGGAATGCATCATTGGCCAATGCCTATTGATTCACTTAATAAAAATATAAAAGAATATTCAAAAATTATTATTGTTTCACCAATATGGGTCTTTTCAATAGCTGCTCCTATTCGAGAATTTTGTATACGTTATCAAGATGATATAAAATGTGTAGAATACATTTTAACACATCACATGAAAAGTGATTTTATAAATGTAGCAAATGAAATGGATCAACTTTTAAATATCAAAAGAAAAAAATTAACTTCTATTTGTATACGTTTAGGAAAAGTAAAAAGTAAACATTTATTTGAATAAAATATTGATGATCTCTTAGTTTATTTAATTAAGAGATTTTTATTTTCACAAGTTATGCACATTATGCACATTTTATTCACCTTAAAATTAAAATATAAAATTTTGTTATAACTCTTGACCTAAAGTTAACTTTAGGTATTAGACTGGTGGTTGTAATAAGGGGGATATAGAAATGTATAATAAAAATTTAAAATTAAATAATGGTGTTGAAGTACCACAATTAGGACTTGGAACATGGTTTATTGATGATAAACAAGTTGCAGCAACAATTAAAGAAGCAGCAAAGTTAGGTTATCGTCATTTTGATACAGCTCAAGCTTATGGCAATGAAAAAGGCGTGGGAGAAGGGATTCGTACATGTGGTGTAGCAAGAGAAGATTTATTTGTGGTAAGCAAGGTTGCTGCCGAACATAAAACTTATCAAGCAGCCAAAGAAAGTATTGATCAAACACTTGAAACAATGGGACTTGATTATTTAGATATGATGATTATTCATAGTCCTCAACCTTGGGATAAGGTCAATCAAAGTGATGATCGTTATGTAGAAGGAAATAGAGCCGCTTGGAAAGCTTTAGAAGATGCATATAAAGAAGGGAAATTAAAAGCAATTGGTGTTTCTAATTTTAAAAAAGAAGATATTGAAAGTTTATTAGAAGTTTGTGAAATTAAACCAATGGTGAATCAAATTTTACTTCATATTAGTAATACACCTTTAGATTTAATAAATTATTGTAATGAGCAAGGTATTGTTGTAGAAGCTTATTCTCCAATTGGACATGGTGAAATTTTAAATCAACCATCTATTAAAGAAATGGCTGATAAATATCATGTTTCAGTTGCTCAATTATGTATTCGTTATACTTTACAAGTAGGAGCTATTTCTTTACCTAAAACGGCAAATCCAGAACATTTAAAAACAAATAGTGATGTTGATTTTGTAATTAATGATAAAGATATGGAAACTTTAAAACATTTTAAACAAATTGAAAACTATGGTAAAAGTAGTGGCTTCCCTGTATATGGAGGAAAATTATAAAATGAAGAAACCTTATATTATTTGCCATATGATGACATCGGTAGATGGACGTATTGATTGTGCCATGACAGAACAACTTCCAGGGGTTGAGGATTATTATCGAACATTAGATGAATTAGATGTTTTTACTACAGTAAGTGGTCGTGTGACGGCTGAATTAGAAATGGCAGAAGGTATTTTTAAAGAAAAAGAGTTTGAAGAATATGGTAAAACTGGATATTCAAAGAAATGTGATGCAAGAGGATATGAAATTATTTTAGATACAAAAGGAAAACTTTTATGGCATCAAGTAGAAAATATGGATAAACCATATTTAATTGTTACAAGTGAAAAAGTAACTAGAGAATATCTTGCTTATTTGGATCAACAAAATATTTCTTGGATTGCATGTGGAAAAAAAAATAGATTTGAAAAAAGTATGTGATATTTTATATCAAGAATTTCATATAGAACGTATGGGTATTGTAGGTGGACCAGCTATCAACACATCTTTTTTAGATGGAGGATTACTTGATGAAATTAGTATATTGGTTGGGGCAGGAATTGATGGTAGAAAAGAATTTTCATCAGTTTTTGATGGTTTAGAAAATAATCATCCACTTATTCATCTTAAATTGTTAGATGTAAAAAGATTTAAAAGTGATGCCATTTGGCTTCGTTATAAAGTTTAAATAAAAAAGCTGTTACGAAATTGATTTGTTTTATTTCGTTCAGCCTTTTTTATTTTAATTCATATAAGATCCTCCATTTACATCAATACCTTGACCAGTAATATATTTAGATGCATCACTTGCTAAAAAGGCAATGACATCAGCTACATCATCTGTTTCACCTAAACGACCAAGAGGAATACCAGCTGCACTATAATCTGTGTTAGCTGTCATATTAGTATTGATAACGCTAGGACAAATGGCATTGACATTTATATTATAACTTCCTAAAACTTTAGCATAGCTTTTTGTAGCTGATAAAAGACCACCTTTACTAGCTGCATAACTTACAGAAGAAGCAATTCCACCAATTCTTGCGGCTACTGATGAAATATTAATGATTTTTCCATATTTTTGTTTTTTCATTATTTTAATAGCTTCTCTTACGCATAAATGGGCTCCTCTTAAATTGATATTCATACACCAATCCCATTTATCAGCGTCTAAATCTTCAATAGGGGTTGTTGGACAAACGCCAGCACCATTAATTAAAATATGAACAGTTGGCATTTTTTCTAAAGCAAATTCAAATAAATGTTCAATATCTTGAGGAATAGAGACATCAACTTTACAAGGATAACAATGACATCCAGTTTCTTCTTCTAATTTTTGTGCACTTATAGTTGCTTGTTCAATATTTAAATCTGCTAAAACAACACCAGACAATCCTTTTTTTAGCAAGTGTTTTAGCTGCTTCATAACTAATTCCACCGGCCCCTCCAGTAACAACAGCA
>UQVG01000311.1 GCA_900544435.1 uncultured Erysipelotrichaceae bacterium
TGCGTTTATTCATTAGATGTAATGATTTATTTTAGAGGAAAAAGTAATAATGAGAAGCTGAGAAAAATATTATCTATTATTTTTGTAGTTTTGTTAAAACAAATACAAGTAAAGTTCCTACAACTGTTGATAAAACAATTGAAGCTAAATAATATAATGGATTATTTACCATCCATATTAAGAATAAACCTCCATGAGGAGAAGCAATAGAACATCCAAAATAGATTGACAAAGCTCCTGCAAGTCCAGCTGCTAAACAACATGCTGGTAAAATGACTTGAGATTCTTGTTGGATAAAAGGTATAGCTCCTTCTGAAATAAAGGAAATACCATTAACGTAATTCATTAAAGCATCTTTTCTAGAAGCAAATCTATTTTTAGATAATGTTGCAGTTAAAGCAATTACAAATGGCGGAATCATTCCTCCTGCCATTACTGCAGCCATTGGATAATAATCATAACTGATAACCATTCCAATTCCAAAAACATATGCTGTTTTATTTATAGGTCCACCATTATCAATAGCCATCATCATTCCTAAAATAAAACCAAATAATATCTTAGTTGATACATGTGATTCAACTAAAGAGATATATTGTAAAATATAACTATGTCCTACATATAAATAGCTATTGATATAAATCATAATAATAGCAACAATCATTGTTGATAAAATAGGATGGAAAAGTGAAGCCTCAATTCCTTTTAAACATTGAGGTAGATATCCAAATAATTTTCTTAAAATTAAAGAAACAAATCCTGCTAAAAAACCAGCAACAATTCCAGCAAGTAAAGATGCTGAACTTGTAGAAATAGATGTCATAGAAATTCCTTGACAAACAATTAATCCACCAGCAAAACCAGAAACCATTGCTGGACGATCTGCAATACTATCAGCTATATAAGCTGCAACAATTGGGATAATCATAATAGAAAGTAATTGTTGAACATAACTTACTAATGTTAATAATTGATTAGATAATACTTGATCTTTAAATAAATATAAAATTCCATATAAAACACCACTTGCAACTAAAAATGGCAATGCATGAGAAATTCCATTCATTAAATGTTTGTAAAATAAACGTACAAGATTTTGTTTTTCTTTCTTAGTATCATGATGATATATTTCACCATCTCCACTACTTGCCTTTTTAACAAGCTCTTCAGCCTTTGAAATTCCATCTCTTACAGGAACTTGAATAACTTTTTTTCCTTCAAATCTTTGCATTTCAACTTTTTTATCAGCAGCCACAACAATACATTTACAATGATCAATATCATCTTGTGTTAATTGATTTTTAACACCCTCTTGACCATTTGTTTCTACTTTAATAGAAATATTTAATTTTTCTCCTGCTTGTTCTAAAGCCTTTGCTGCCATAAATGTATGCGCAATACCTGTTGGACAAGCTGTTACTGCTAAAACATCAGGATGAACAACTTCTTTAACTTCTTCTTTGTTGTTTTCTTTAGCGTCTATTAATTGTAAAAACTCTTCTTTAGAAGAGGCATGAATAAGTGCATTTCTAAAATCTTCTTCCATTAATAATGTAGATAATTGTGCAAGAGCTTGTAAATGAGCTCCTCCTGAATCTTTAGGAGCACCTATCATAAAGAATAGATATGTAGGATTTCCATCAAGAGATTTAAAATCCAAGCCTTCTTTAATAACCATTGCTGAAAGTCCTGCTTTTAAAACACCTTCACTTTGGCCATGAGGAATAGCAACACCATCACCTATTCCTGTAGTACTTTGTGCTTCTCTATTTAAAACACTTTCTTTGTATACTTGTCGATCTTTTAATTTTCCACTTTGATCTAATAAATCAACTAAATGATCTATTGCTTCTTCTTTATTAGAAACTTGAGGATTTAAATCAATCGACTTTATATCTAATAACTCTGTAATTTTCATTTTTAACAACCTTTCTTTTTTGTTTATCATAAATCAAAAAAGTTGTTCAATCAAGAACAACTTAATCATACTGACATAACTTATAAACATCTTTAATACAAGTTCCTACATCTGCTGGTTTATGTGCATCACTTGCTGTAATGATATCAACATGATGTTCTTTAAAAATATCTAATAATTCTTTAGATAATCCTTTATCTGGATGATGATAACGATAATAACATCCAGTATTACATTCACCTTTTACATGATGCTCTACTAATAATTTTGCTAGTTCATGATAAGTAGGTTTTAAATCATACGTTGGATAATAACCAAACATTTTAATTGTATCAGGATGTGCTAATTGAGTAAATATATCACTTTTTACTAAATCAAAAATCAATTCATAATAACGACGATAAATATCATCCACATTATATTTATCCCATAATATTTTTTTAGACCATGGCATATCATATAAAAGACCATCTATGGAATGAATTGCTCCTACAAGAAAATCAAATTGATATGGTTCTAAAATACGTTTTATTTCCTCTTTATACTCAGGAACATAACATACTTCTAATCCAAATAAAATTTCTATTGGTAGTTTTTCAGCCTTAACTTCATTTATTAATCGTACATAACTAGAAAGAGTATCTTTAAATTTCATTTTTTTATTTGCTAGCCATTCTTTTTGTTCATCACTGGCATCTTTAACGCCTTGATAAATAACTTCAAATTCTTTGAAACGATGTGTATGATCAAGAATTTGAATACGATCAAACCCTTGTTTATAAGCTTCATTAATAAATTCCATTACATATTCTTTGGTAAGCGGTCCATTTTCTAAATGCATATGTCCATCTATTAACATAAGTAATCCCTCCTATCATATTGT
>UQVG01000312.1 GCA_900544435.1 uncultured Erysipelotrichaceae bacterium
TTTATCAAGAAACTTTTAAAGAGCTTTCTAATAAAAAAAGTAAAAATCAATTATTTAATATTCATTATGTAAATAAAAAAGAAGCGAATCGGCTTTTAGAAGATAATAAAATAGAAGGATATATTCTTTTTAATAAACAAGAACCACAAATAGTCATTAAAGAAAATGGGATGGAACAAACAATCTTACAATTTGTCATGGATGAAATTAAACAAAATAAAATGATGATTGAGGATTTGACAAAAAAACAAGTTGAAGATGAAATCAAACAAGGAAATTATAATTTTGATGTCCAACAAATCGTACAAGATATCTTTCAAAAGCTTAACATACAAGAAGTATCTTTAAAAGACACGTCGAGTAGTCATTTAAGTTATATGCAAATTGAATATTATACCTTGATTGCCATGTCTTGTATGTATGGAGGTATGTTAGGTTTAACAGCAATCAATAATCAATTAGCGAATATGTCAGCAAAAGGAAAAAGAGTTTCTGTTTCACCAAATAAAAAAGGAATACTTGTTTTATCATCAGCGTTAGGTTCTTATATTGTTAGTCTTGTTGGTTTAACGATTCTTTTGATCTTTTTAAAATTTATTTTACATGTTGAATTTGGTAATCAATGGTTTTATATAATCATTCTTTCTTTAGTTGGTAATTTAGCGGGTATTTCGATGGGAATTTTTATTGCCTCTGTCTTTAGAGTTTCTGAACAAGCAAAAACAGGAATCAATATTGCGATTTCTATGTTTTTTTCAGTTCTTTCAGGAATGATGGGAGTGACTTTAAAATATATTATTGATAAAAATATGCCTATTGTTAATCTTATCAATCCTAATAATTTAATTACGGATGGTTTTTATGCTTTATATTATTACAATACATTTGACCGTTATGTAAGAGACATTTGTTTTCTAGGTATATTTATATTTGTATGTTTATTGATTTCTTTTATAGCACTAAGGAGGGAACAGTATGATTATCTTTAAGACTGTTTTTAAAATCTTAAATAAATTAAAGGGAAACTTAATTCTTTATACTGTTATCTTACTTGCTATTACATTGTTTAATACAACTTCAGGTAATATGAATCATTATGAGGCAACCAAGCCAGATATTCTAATTGTAAATAAAGATCGAAATAATGAAATAACAAAAGGCTTTGTTTCTTATTTAAAAGAACATGCAACATTAAAAGATATTGACATCAATGATCAAGAAAAAGTAGATGATGCCTTATTCTATCGAGATATAAGTTATGTGGTTTATATTCCTGAAAACTTTGGTAAAGATCTTATAAATGATAAAAATCCAACGATTGAATATAAATCAAATGGTAATGAAAATGCCTCATTTACACAAATGTTGATAGAAAAATATATAAAAACAGTAAAGCTTTATAAAGAACACTATCAAGGTAAAGCTTTAAATCAAAAAGTTAAACATGTTGTCAACCAAAAAACAAAAGTCAAACTCAACACATCCTTAGATAGTTCTAAATTGAACCAAGTGAATGTTTATTTTAATTTCTTGAATTATGCCTTACTTGCTGGAGGAGTCTATTGTATGACAAATATTCTAGCAAGTCTTAACCAAGATAGTGTACGAAAAAGAACAATGATGAGTAGTTTTTCGTATCGTAAATATAACTGGATTGTTTTTGCTTCTTTAAGTCTTGCAGCCTTTATTGTATGGTTAGCTTATATGGTAATAAGTTTCATTTTATTTAAAGATACAATGGTAAGTGGCAACGGAGTGGCTTATATTTTGAATTCATTTATATTTGCAATTTGTAGTTTGTCTATTGGATTTTTAATTGGAACTATCACTCATAACAAACAAGCTATTGGTGGTATTGTTAATGTTGTTGCATTAGGAACATCATTTCTTTGTGGATGTTTTGTTCCAGCATCGTTTATGCCAGATTATGTTTTAAAAATGGCACATATTTTACCAACGTATTATTTTGTACAAAATAACGAAATCATTAAAACATTAGAATATTTTAAATTAGAAACATTACAACCATTAATGATCAATGGAACTGTTATTCTAGGATTTACATTAGGTTTTATTATACTTACATTATTAATTAGTAAAAGAAAACAGAGTATAGGGTGAGCGTATGAAAGAATTTTTATTAGCAGCATTACCATTTATTATATGTGGAATTGCAGTTATTGTTATTTTGAAGAATACAAAGAAACAAACATCAAAAGATAATTATTTAGTTGAAGGAATGTGTTTAGGGTTAGCTTTTGGTTCAATGATAGGAGCTATGTTTCCAAGTCAGTTAGGATTATATTTAAGTTTAGGAATGTTGATTGGGGAAGCAATAGGTTCATATTTTAAAAAGGATAAGTAATAATGATGGAAAAGAATGAATGTTTATAAAATTCATACAACACATTTAGGAAAATCAAGAATAAAAAGGAACTTAGAGATTGAAGAAGATGTTGTAGAATTTTGTAAGAGTAAGGTTTTAGATAAAAAGAGTTTGATATATCGTAAAGGAAAAAACTGGTATATTGAAAATGGTGCTATAAAAATAACAATTAATGCCACAAGCTGCACATAAAATGGTTTAAAAATGTAAAGCTGTTTTCATAAAGATATTAATGATTCAATAAAATACATTTTTTCTATATTTACTAAATACATTTTATAGAATTATAAAAAAGGAGATTATAAAATGAGCAAGTATGATCCTTTATGGAAATATATTAGACAAAAGAATTGTGATTCATTGCTTTTATCATTTAATTTAATTTATGATAT
>UQVG01000313.1 GCA_900544435.1 uncultured Erysipelotrichaceae bacterium
GTAGAATTGCTATCAATAATTTAATGGGATATGCAGTTGCTATTTATCAAGAAGATATGGATGGAAAAAGAATTGGAAAATCTTATCTTGAAATTACAGCAAGGGGTGTAAAAGAAGCACCAAACGAAAAATGGATTGGTTGGAATCAATATATTCAAGATAATCATTTAAATTGGAATTTAAATGATTTAGAAAAAGAACGAGAAATTCGTTTTATCATTCGTCAATGTATCGAGGAAGAAATTTTACAAGTTGAAAATGGATATATCATGGTTATACGAGAAAGTGCAGATGGAAGTACTGTGTGGTATCCTACAACTTATGAACAGGTTATTGAAGATTTAAAAAATGAAAGGCAATTTCAAGTATTTAGAGATGCCTTGTATAGAAGACAAGTTTTATCTCATCAAATTGATAAACAAATGGAAGCATCCAAGGATACATTGCAACAGGTTGATAAATCGAAAGAAAAGCAAGAATCAGAAAATAGAAAACAAGTGTTTCAGCAATCCTTAAAGGATATGCAGGAAGTTTACGATAAAATTGTAAAATTCAATAAAGAACATAAAGCACCACTTGGTACTGAAAAATATGAGTATGAGCTTTATGTGTATATGAAACAAAATGGATTGAATGTCCATCTTGCTGAAGAGTATGAAAATGGAGAATTTCTCAAAGACTTTGACTATGGACTCGTAACAGGAACGATTTATGGGTATCCTGATAAAGAATTAAGATTATCTGAGGATTTTGAAATTTGGAGTAAAGATGGAGAATACTTTGGAGCATATTCTAAAAAGGATATCATGGATAAATTAGATGGTTTAAATGCTGAAAAACAAAAAACACTATTAATTAATCCGAATGATTATGGAAAGATTATTCAAGATATGGTAAAAGTGGCGAAAGCCTCTGATAATCATACATGGTTTTTAGAGCCTGAAGAATTCTTAGATAAAACATATGCACAGGAAGACTTAGACGAACTCTCTCGTGACCTTCAATCAATCAAAGAAGCAGGAGTACATGATATGTATTCTATTGTTGAAATGTGGGATGATTGGAAAGAGGCAGATGAGCATGGCGAACCAGTTGCCACTTTTCATGGAGCATTTCTTGATTTATTTGCAAAAGAGAAATCTCAAAGCATAGATAAAAATCTAATTTCATTTAATAGTTGTACATTTGAAATCAATTTAGATTCAAAAGACAATGGAGAAGGTTGTTTAAAATGGCATAATTATTTTCTCACAGATATTCACAATAAGGATCATTTTTACATCATTCAAATCGTACAAGAAACCGGAAAGGAAGAACCAAGGTTTTCGTTAGAAAAGTTTGAAAAAGAAGAAGGTAGCAAACTGTATCTTGGAGAATGGGTGGAACTAGAAGATGTAATCAAAAATTCATCAGAAATTGAAATGGTACAAAATAAGCTAATTGAATTAAGTGATAAAGAGATTGGCATACAAAATGAAGAAATTAAAAATATAGAAGATGATTTTGAAGAATTGGATGAAGTTGAAAAATAGGAAGTGACTTCCTATTTTTTTATTTGGAAGAAGGTGTTAATGAATGACAAAGATAGATACATTGAGAAAAATCAATAAGAATATTGTTCATGAAGATGGTACGATTACTTCTTTTGATAAACAGTTGATTCAGTTGATGAGTGGTATCTATGATACACGATACCCATTGATAGTTGCAGACAGTACACACTCACTGGATTACATAGAAGATTTTGCTACAGATAATCCATTAGTCATGAATGTATCAACAGTTATTAAACTTAGAGAAAAGCATGATATAGGGTATGAGTTTGTCAGTAACTGTGAAATGTATTTAAAAGAAAGCGTGTTGGCATTTGATAGTTACCAACACGATACAAGTAAGATTATTTTATTAGATGAAGTAGATGATGATGGATTTCCAATGATTGCAATCTGTAGAGAAAACAAAGATATGGGTGGAAATCTTCTGTTGAATGAAATTACATCCATTTACGAAAAAGAAAAATTAGAACAATTATTAAATCGTTCATATGAGAATGATAAAACTTTTTACACAAACAAAAAAACAGAGCAATATGTAAAATCTAGAGGACTCCAATTGTCCAAAGGTCTTACATATGCCCTGTCTAATTATTATACTAGGGCAAGTTTCAATAAAAGTCAAGTTGAACAAGACTTGGCAAAAGAAAAAGGTTGTATAGAAGAAACTTATGGTATGGATTTAGAAGAAGATTTGGATGAAATTGAAAAATAGGAAGTGACTTCCTATTTTTTGTAAACGAAAAAATAGAGCATTTATAAAGTCTGCCAAGCTCTAATTGCTCTTAAACCTTATAAATGCTCTATCTACTTCATATGATAGACAATGTTTTACGAAAAATCAAGTTGAACAAGATTTATCAAAAAACAAATCTTATGGTTCAGAAACACAACTAGATGAAGTAAAAGAAGATGTGGAAGAATATGAATTAGATATTACAGAAGATAGATGGTAAATAACAAAATCATAATTATGCAGTTAAAGAAGATTTGAAAATAAAGAAGGAAGAACACAGAGGTAAATAAAATGAGATTTGATAAGGAAAGATTTTTTGAAGATTTGCAGGAGAAAATTCCTGAAGTATATGGAAATGACAAGGTACAGGAATTGATAAAACTTGTGATTGACAAACATTACAAGAAAGTAGAAAATGACGAAATCGTTTATGATGATGATTTATTATTAGAATTGT
>UQVG01000314.1 GCA_900544435.1 uncultured Erysipelotrichaceae bacterium
AAAATTGTAATCCTGCTTCATTAGGCTTTTCTTCATCACCATTAGGAAATATTCTTGACCAGTTAATAGACATTCTAAAACATTTAAATCCCATTTCTGCAAATAATTGAATATCTTCTTTATAATGATGATAAAAATCAATCCCATCATGACTAGGATAATATAATGATGGATCTACTGTACATTTCGCATTTTCTGGTAAATCATGGTATGGCATGATTTCTTGTCCCCCATAACTTCCATCTTTTAATTGATATGTAATTTTTCTTTTAGTATTAACGTTTCCTACACAAATAACATCTGCTGTAGATAATCCTTTACCATCTAAATTATAGCCACCTTCTAATTGATTAGCAGCTGTTGCTCCACCCCATAAAAAATCTTCACTAAATGCCATAATTATTCTCCTTTATTTACTTAAATATTCATTTACTGATTCTTCTACTAACTGAGCATCTTCTTCATGTGTCATTCCTGAAACACAAACAATACAAATAATCTTTCCATCTTTATATAAAGGATAACCCCCTCCATACAAAGCAACTGTTGGATCATCTTTTAATTCAGAAAATTTTCCTTCTTTAGTTGCATAAAATGCTTCAATTGAAGACATTCCTGTTTTTTTAACAGTATTTGCTTTACGTTCTAACCATGGAATATTTCCAGCATCTCTTCCTTGCATAATATATTGGAAAATAACAAGATCATCCATATAAATTCTAATAGCAATTGGTTCTTTATTTTTATCATGCTTTTTGGCAATTAAACATCCTAACTTATAACAATCATCATAATTAAATTCTTTAACTTCACTATATTTCATTATGTATTCCTCCTTACTATCAGTATAAAAAATAATCAATTAAGAAACAATTTATAGAAAAAGAGAAAAGTCAAAATCTTGACTTTTCATGATATTTGTCTATTTAACAATATATTCTTCACCAGGAGCTAAAATAATAACTCTTTCAGGATTAACAACATGATCTAAAATATCTTGAGGATTTCCATTAAAAGCACTTGCTTCAGGTGCATCCACACTTCCCCAATGAATTAAAACAAGTTTTGTATTTGGGTAAGCATTAGCAAGTTTATAAGCATTTTCTAAACCAATATGCACAGGATTATCCGCAAAATCAAAGAACATTACATCAGGTGGATCCATATGTAATTGACAATCCATCAATTTAGAATCCCCTACATACCAAATTTTCTTTGTTGGTGTTTTGACATAAAAGCCACAATATTCTCTATCTTCCCATACACGATAATTATATTTAGCCACTTGATTTTGCCAAGCATGATCTGCTGGTGTAAGTTCAACATCAATATTATTAATTTGAATATGATCCCCAATATCATGACCAATACCTTCTACTCCACATTCTTCTTTCATTAAAGAAGCAACATAGTAAGAAGTATGATATTCTTTACAAACATTCTTTAAATCTCTACAAGTAGGTCTTGAATAATGATCATTATCAACACGTGAAACTAATATAGCATCAACATGAGGCACATCTTTTACATCAATAGGCATATCAATTAATAAAGGCATATCAAATCCTTCTAAAAGTGGATCAATCATAATAACTGTTCCATGATCATTAATCATGGCTCCTCCTCCACCTAACCAATAAACACGTGTATTTCCTTGGTCTTCAAAATCTTTTTTTGTCATTGTAATTGTTTTAGGTGCAACAGCTTGTCCTTTTTCGTTTTTAAACATATTATTCATCCTTTCTTTCCTCTTTATTCAATTATATTATATAACCCTCAAAGATAACAACAATTCATAATGATTCTTTAATATCCATATATTGACAATTTTTCTTATTTGTCTATTTGTAATAATTTTATTGCATATGTAATAATTTTTTATTAAAATAACTTTGGTGATATTATGAAAAGAAAACTACCTCCTTTAGGTTTAAGAATTATAAAATCTTCATTCGGTGTCCTTTGTGGCTTTTTAATTTATTATTTAAGAGGTTGTCAAGGAACACCTTTTTATACAGCTTTAGCAGTCATGTGGTGTATGAGACCTACTATCAAAACAAGTAAACAAATGGCTTTACAAAGAACAATAGGAACCTTTATTGGTGGAATATATGGTTTATTGATTTTAATAATTGTTATTCACTATCAATTAAATATGTTTACAAACCTCATGATTTCATCTTTAATGATTATTCCTATTATTTATACGACCTTGTTGATCAATAAGAAAAATGCTTCTTATTTTGCCTGTGTAGTTTTTTTAAGTATTGTGGTAAATCACGTAGCAGATAATCAACCTTATTTATTTGTATTCAATAGAGTTTTAGATACTTTAATTGGAATTATTTTAGGATTGATTATTAATTCACTTCAACTTCCTCGTCATAAAAACAAAGATATCTTATTCGTCAGTGGTATTGACGATGTTCTTGTAAATAACAATCATAAAATGTCAGATTATAGTATTCGAAAAATCAATGTTATGATTGAAGATGGGATGTTATTTACTGTTTCAAGTATGCGTACTGTTCCTATTATTTTAGAGAGTATTCCTGGAATTAATTTGAAATTACCTATTATTGCGATGGATGGAGCTGTTTTATTTGATATTCATCAAAAGAAATATTTAAAAATATACGAAATGGATCATGAACGTGCTCAACAACTCATTTCATTTATTAAAAATCAAGGATTTCATATTTTTATTAATTGAATTTTTGAAGATTCTTGGATTATTCATTAT
>UQVG01000315.1 GCA_900544435.1 uncultured Erysipelotrichaceae bacterium
ATAACTTAATATCTAGTATTTTTCTTTTTTTAGAATAATTAACTATTTTACCAATTTTAACTCCTTGATTCCCAGGAATATCTTTTGCTAAATTTATATAATCTTGAAATAAAAAACCTTGAGTAAAACCTCTATTAAATACTTTTTTCATACTTAGAATATCTGGATTATATATTTTTTGAGCAAAATAATGATCAATTGCTTGACGATAAGCCTTTACAACTTCTCCTACATATTCAGGTCTTTTCATGCGCCCTTCTATTTTAAATGACTTAATTCCTGCTTCAATAAGTTCAGGAACCTTTTCAATTGTACATAAATCCATTGGTGATAATAAATATTTTTGATTTTCAATATTTTTTCCATCTTCTAATAAAGAATAAGGCAATCTACATGGTTGTCCACATTCTCCTTTATTACCACTTCTTTTAGCAATCATTGAAGACATTAAACATTGTCCTGAATAAGACATACAAAGAGCACCATGCACGAATACTTCAATATCAATTGGACAATTTTGACATATTGCTTTAATCTCACTAATATTCATTTCTCTTGCAAGAACAACACGATCAATATTTTGATCAGCAAAATAGCGTACACCTTCGATATTTCTTACACTTGCTTGTGTTGACATATGTATTTCTATTTCAGGAAAATATTTTTTTATAAGAGAGCAAAGCCCCATATCTTGAATAATAAGAGCATCTATTCCAATTTGATAAAGATATTCTAAATAAGGAATAATTTCATCAATTTCTTGGTGATTGTAAAGAGTATTCACTGTAACATACAGTTTTACATCTCTTAAATGACAATACTGTACAGCTTCTTTTAAAGCATCATAATCAAAATTATGCGCAAAAGCACGAGCTCCAAATTTTTGTCCACCTAAATAAATAGCATTAGCGCCATTTTGAACAGCAGCGACTAATGCTTCAAAGCTCCCAGCAGGAGCTAATAATTCTATATCTTCTCGTTTTTTCATGAAAAACCTCCCTAGGCTTTTACTAATTCAACACATAATTTAGCTGAATTTTCACTAGCAATCTTTAAATATTCATCAAATTGCATAGAAGATTCACCATGACCATAAACATCTGATAAAGATCTTGTTATAATAAAAGGAATACCAAATTTATAACAAGTATGTCCTACAGAAGCAGCTTCCATTTCAGAACATAATGCATCTGAAAAATCTCTTTTTATTTTAGAAACTTGTGTTTCTTGAGCAATAAATTGATCTCCTGAAACAATTAAACCAACATTTTCATTTATTTTCATTTTATGGAGAATGTTTTTTGCTTTATTAACTAAATTTTCATCTGCTGGAATTAATGTAGGAAGCTCTGGTAATTCTCCCACAGGACGTCCAAAAGCTGTTAAATCAACATCATGATATGCCACATGACTAGAAATAACAACATCTCCTACATTTTGACTATCTTTCAAGCCACCTGCTGATCCAATATTGATTACATAATCAATATCATAATTTGTAAGTAATAATGTTACACATATTGCAGAATTTACTTTTCCTATTCCACCTTGTAAAATAACAACTTCTTTATCAGCAATTTTTCCTTCATAAAAAACACAGTCTAAAATTTTATTTTCATGAATTTCTGTTGTTTTATTTAATAAAGCTTTTACTTCTTCCTCCATTGCTCCAATAATACCAATCATAAAATCACCCCTTTTGACATACAAATATAATTCTTTCACATTCTTCATGATATTCAGAAAAATCACTATATAACTTAATATTTTTAAAACCTATCTTTTCTAACATTTCTATATATGTTTCTACATCATAAGTTTTTTGGAAATGCTCTTCATACACTCGATCATTTTCAACTTTATCAATTATTTCTACACTATGCTTTACATATCCTTTACTAATACGATCAACATGCCAATGAAAATAAAAATCATCCTCATCATTTTCTTCGTCATAATTTTTTAAAATAGTTTCCATTTTATACATAGAATCTATATCAAAAATAAATGTTCCGCCTTTTTTTAAAGAGGCATACGTATTTTTAAAAGCTTGTTTAATATTCTTTAAATCAATAACATAATTTAAAGAATCACATAGGCAAAGGACTAAATCCAATTGATTGTCGACTGCAAAATCACACATGTCAATACGTGATAACATCACATCAGCCTTAAAGTCCATACATTTATACTTAGCTACTTCCAACATATCTTTTGATATATCAGTTGCACAAACTTGTTTACCTAAATGTGCCAATCGTATTGCAATTTCTCCAGTCCCACAACCAAGTTCTAAAACTGTTTGATAATTTTTAACATGTTCATTAATAAATTGAATATAATCATTATAAAAATCTTGATCCATTAAACTATCATAATAATAGGCAAATGCTTCGTACGACATTATAAAATATCCTCTACTTGAACAACTGGCTTATCAGACCATAGTTTTTCAATCCCATAATTTTTTCTTTCTTCTGGATCAAATAAATGAACAATAATATCTCCATAATCCATTAAAATCCATTTACTATTTTTTCTACCTTCAATATTTTTTACATAGAATCCTTCTTTATCACAAGCTTCCTCAATATGATCTTTTAAAGCAAGTAGCAATCTTTCATTATTTGCAGTTGCAATCACAAAATAATCACAAATTGGACTATCAATAGACATATCAATCACAACAATATCCTCTGCTAGCTTTTCATCTAATACTTTTACAATTGTTTTTAACT
>UQVG01000316.1 GCA_900544435.1 uncultured Erysipelotrichaceae bacterium
ATTCATAATATTTCTCATGATTTAAAGACGCCTATTGCTTTAATACAAACATATGCTCAAAGTATTAAAGATGATATTTATCCTTATGGTGATAAAGATTCATCAGTTGATGTTATTTTAGAAAATACAGACCGTTTAGAGAAAAAAGTAAAAAGTTTACTTTATTTAAATCGTCTAGATTACATAAGTGGACAAATTGGTGATGAAACATGTTCAATGAAAGAATTAATCGAACATATTGTTTTTCAATTAACTGCTATGCATCCACAAATAGAAATTATTACTGATTTACAAGAAGCGTCTTTTAAAGGTAAAGATGATTATTGGCGTATTTGTATTGAAAATATTATTGAAAATGCAGCACGTTATGTGAATCATGAAATTAAAATTATTTTAAAGGATCAATATTTAGAAATATTTAATGATGGTGAACCGATAGATAATTCTCATCCAGAATCATTATTTCAACCTTATGAAATAGGTCATAAAGGACAATTTGGTTTAGGACTTTCGATTGTTTATAAAACTGTGACAATGTATGGATATAAAGTTGAAGCCGTTAATAGAAATAATGGAGTGAGCTTTATCATTTGGAAAAAAGATTAATCAAATTGGTTAATCTTTTTTTTGAAAAAAAGTATTGCTTTTTTTAGTAAAGAGTGGCATATTTTAGAGTTATCAATTCTCAAAAATAGAGAAAAAGAGTATAATGAACTTTAAGGAGTGATTAGAGATGAAAGTTGTTGTTGGTGCTGGAGGAACAGGTGGACATTTATATCCTGCTCTTGCGTTAGTTGAATATATAAAAAAACAAGATCCTGATTCTGAATTTTTATTTATTGGGACAAAGGATCGTTTAGAATCACAAGTTGTACCACAACTTGGATATGATTATGTTGGTTTAAATGTTAAAGGATTAGCTGGTAATCCTTTAAAGAAAGCACATGCTGCTTTATTATTTATTAAATCTATTGGAAGTGCTAAAAGAGCTATTAAGAAGTTTAATCCAGATATTGTTATTGGCTTTGGAGGATATCCTAGCGCTTCGGCTTTAGAAGCTGCATCAAGTTTAAAAATTAAAACGATGATTCATGAACAAAATTCAATTATTGGTTTAACAAATAAAATTTTGATTAAAAAAGTTGATAAAATTATTTGTTGTTATCAAAAAGCTTATGAAGAATTTCCACAAGAAAAAACATTATTACTTGGAAATCCTCGTGCAAGTGTTGTCAGTCATGAAGTTCCTAAGGATGTTTATGATAAATATGGATTAGATAAAAATAAGAAGATTGTAACGATTGTAATGGGATCATTAGGTTCACAAACAGTCAATCAAACAATGAAAGAATCAATGAGCCAATTTATTGGTAAAGAATATCAAGTATTATATGTAACTGGAAAACCATATTATGAATCAATGAAAGATTATGCAAACGAAAATGTTAAAATTGTACCATACGTTGATGATATGCCATCTTTAATGCATGCGACAGATCTTATTATTTCTCGTGCGGGTGCAAGTACACTTGCTGAACTTACAGCATTAGGTGTACCTGCTATTTTGATTCCTAGTCCATATGTTGCAGCTAATCATCAAGAATATAATGCTCGTGAATTAGAAAGTAATCATGCAGCAAAAATGATTCTTGAAAAAGATTTAACAGGTGAAAAATTAATTTCAACAATTGATGAAATTATTAATGATGAAACTACACTTCATGTGTTAACAGAAAATGCAAAAAAATTGGGTAAACCAAATGCTGTAGAAGATATGTATCAAGAAATTATTTCGATGTTAGGAGACTAATGATGAAGTTTGAAAAATATTATGAAGAACTTAAACAATTAGAAGTTGGTACAGTTCTTAAAGATGAACCATTGTATAAACATACAACTTATCGTGTGGGAGGACCAGCAAAATTGTTTGTAAAGGTTCAACATGTCGATGGACTTATTGAAGTTATTAAATATTGTCGTAAACACCGTATTCCACTTTTTGTTATTGGAAGAGGTTCGAATTTATTGTTTTCAGATAAAAGTTTTGACGGTATTATCATTTCACTTGAAAATATGAATCAATATCATGTCAATGGAAGTGAAGTAACAGCACAATGCGGTGTTACAATGATTAAATTAGCCTATGATTGTGCTAAAATCGGATTAAGTGGATTTGAATTTATGGGTGGTATTCCAGGAAATATTGGTGGTGGTATTTTTATGAATGCTGGTGCCTATAAATCATGTTTAAGTGAAGTTGTTAAATCAGTAAAAGTATTAGATGAACGTTTAAAAGTTGTTGAATTATCAAAAGATGAAATGGAATTTTCTTATCGACATTCTATTATTCAAGATCATCCAAAATGGATTGTCTTAGAAGCAACTTTTGAATTAGAAAATAAAAGTGTTGAAGAAATTAATGAAACTTTAGATAAAAGAAAAGAAAGAAGAATGTCAACGCAACCTTGGAATAAACCAAGTGCAGGAAGTGTTTTTAGAAATCCTGAAGGTTCATCAGCATGGAAATATATTGATGATGCAGGACTTAGAGGATATGAAATTGGAGGAGCACAAGTTTCTCCAAAACATTCAAACTTTATTGTTAATAATGGTTATGCATCAGCTAAAGATATTTATGATCTTATTTTTTACGTACAAAAAACAGTTCAAGATCAATTTGGTGTTTTATTAAAACCAGAAGTACGTTTTATTAATTGGGAGTCTTAAA
>UQVG01000317.1 GCA_900544435.1 uncultured Erysipelotrichaceae bacterium
TGGGGGAAATTTCATTCACCTGCTAATCTTGCTAAATCTATTTCAATAGAAGCAAGTGAACTTTTGGAATGTTTCCAATGGGATGAAGAAAATTATGATTTACAACATGTTAAAGAAGAATTAGCAGATGTGATTATTTATTGTCAGGATTTATTAGATAAACTTAATTTAGATGTTGATGAAATTGTTGATATGAAAATGGCAATGAATGAAAAGAAATATCCTATCGATAAATGTAATCAATAAATAATGAAAATGGCAGGAAGAATGCCATTTTTTTTAATATATAGAATAATTTGCAAAAATATTTAATTCAGTATATAATTTCACAGTCACTAAGGAGGAAAAATATAATGGGAGACGCTATCAAACTTATTGGAATAGTTATTGTTATCATTGGTTTTGCTTTAAAATTTGATACATTAGCTACCGTAGTTGTTGCTGGTATCGTTACTGGTTTAGTTGGAGGAATGTCTATTATGGATATTTTATCAACACTAGGATCTGCTTTCCTTACAAACCGTACAGCAACATTATTTATTTTAACATTACCAGTTATTGGTCTATGTGAACGTATGGGACTTCGCGATAAAGCCGTTGATTTTATTAGCGGTATTAAAAGTGCGACAACAGGTCGTTTATTATCTATTTGGCAAGTCATTCGTACAGTTGCATCAGCATTTTCGTTACGTATTGGAGGACATCCACAATTTATTCGTCCTTTAATTAATCCAATGGCACAAGCATGTGCAATTGCTAAATATGGAGAAGTTGATGAAAAAACAGAAGATGAAATTAAAGGAATGGCAGCTGGAACAGAAAACTATGGAAACTTCTTTGCTCAAAACTGTTTCATGGGGTCATCAGGAACTTTATTAATTGTTTCTACTTTAAATGAAATCTTCAAATCACACAATATTGCTCAAGAAGTAACTGCAAATCAAATTGCTTTAAATTCAATCCCAATTGCAGTAATTTCAGTTATTGTGGGTATTGGTTATGCTTTATGGTATGATCGTAAATTAAAGAAACGTTTTAGTAAAAAGCAAGGAGGAGAAAAATAGTATGTTAGAAATGGATTGGAATACAAGTACAATTTTAGCAGAAGTATTCTATTGTATTATTGGACTTATTTTTGCTTTTACTGGAGTCAGCGCTTTAAAAAATAAAGAAGTTGAAAAAAGAACAACAACTGCTATTTTTTGGTTTATTTTAGCTATTACATTTATTGCTGGACCTTATATTCCTACATGGATTACAGGAGCATGCATTATTGTTTTAGCAATCTTAACTGCTTTTGGTTTAGTACAACCAGCAGCAATGCATATTCCAACAGCTAAAGAAACAAGAGAAAATGCAGATAAATATGGTTATAAATCATTTATCCCACCAGTTGTTTTAGCTTTATCAGCTGTTGTCGTGGCAACATTCTTTACAGATTTAGGAGCAAACAATGCTATTGGTATTAGTGCTATCATTGGTTTAATTGTTGCTTACTTTATTTTCAAACCTAAATTCTCTTTACTATTTAAAGATGGTATTCGTTTAACAGATAACGTAGGAACAACAGGTATCTTACCACAAGTTTTAGCAGCTTTAGGATCATTATTTACTGCTGCTGGAGTAGGTGCAGTTATTGCTGCTGGAGTAGGTGCTATTATTCCTGAAGGAAATCATCTTATCGCTGTAGCTGTTTATTGTATTGGTATGGCTTTATTTACAATGATTATGGGAAATGGTTTTGCTGCTTTTGCGGTTATTACTGTAGGAATTGGATATCCATTCTTAATTGCTCAAGGTGCTAATCCAATTGTTGTTGGTGCTTTAGGATTAACTGCAGGATATTGTGGTACTTTAATGACACCAATGGCTGCAAACTTTAATATTATGCCTGCAGCTTTATTGGAAACCAAGAGTAAATATGCTATAATAATTTCACAATTACCAGTTGCGTTAATTATGTTAGCAATACATATTGTTTTAATGTATGTATTAGCTTTCTAGGAGGAAATGAAATGAAATTATTATTAACTGCATTTGATCCTTTTGGAGGAGAAAAAATTAATCCAGCTTTAGAAGCTGTCAAACGTGTTCAAGATAAAATTGGTGATCTTGAAATCGTTAAATTAGAAGTGCCAACTGTTTTCTATAAATCAATTGATACAGTTGCAAATACTATTGAAAAAGAACAACCAGATGTTGTTTTATGTATTGGTCAAGCAGGTGGAAGATTTGATTTAACACCAGAAAGAGTTGCTATCAATATTAATGATGCACGTATTCCTGATAATGAAGGAAATCAACCATTAAGTGGTCCAATTTTTGAAGATGGAGAAAATGCTTATTTTTCAACTTTACCAATCAAAGCAATGGTTGCTGAAATTAGAAAAGCTGATATTCCAGCAAGTGTTTCTAATTCAGCAGGAACTTATGTATGTAATCATTTAATGTATGGTGTTCTTTATACAATTGCTAAAAAATATCCATCAATGCGTGGTGGATTTATGCATGTACCATTTATTACAAGTCAAGTTGCTAATCGTCCAACAAATGCACCAAGTTTATCACTTGATACAATTGTTAAAGGAATTGAAGCTGCTTGTAAGGCAATTGCTGAAAATCCAGAAGATATTGTCGCTGTTGAAGGACATACACATTAGTTATCAAAAACTAGAGTTAGAAATAATTCTAGTTCTTTTATTTTGTCTAAAATATTTTATTGAAATT
>UQVG01000318.1 GCA_900544435.1 uncultured Erysipelotrichaceae bacterium
AGATTATTAGAAATATCACGAAATGTAATTTCTTCTGCGGAATATTTGAAACATAAAATTTTGAAAAGATCAGCTGTTAATCGGGAAGTTGTTGTTGTCAACAATGCAATTGCACTTCCTGACGAGCATCTGATTGATGATTCTAAGATGGTTCGGATAAAAAAAGAACTAGGAAATTTATCCTTTATTTTGATGTATATTGGTACAATTTCTGAATGGTTTGATTTTGATGCTATTTTGTTCTCTTTAGAAAATAATCCTAAAACACATGTTGTCTTATTTGGACCGACAGATATTACGATTCCAACTCATGAGAGAGTTCATTATATGGGTACTATTGAAAGAAAATATATTTTTACAATAATGTCTTTTGCAAATGTTCTGATAATGCCTTTTAAGGTAAATGAACTCATTAGATCTGTTAATCCTGTTAAAATATATGAGTATATATATGCTGCAAAACCTGTAATTGTTTCTAAATATGAGGAAACTGAAAAATTTTCGAAGTTTGTATATACTTATATTACAAAAGAAGATTTTTCTACTTTGATTTCTAAATTAGTTATAGGACAAAAAGCATGTTTGACAGATAAAGAGGAAATGAAAGCTTTTGCACTTGCTAATACGTGGAATTCTAGATATAAATTGTTACGAATGTTATTACAATGAAACTTAAAGAGGATAAGTTCTTGTTGTTAACACAGAAAACCTCGTTTTTGCAAAATTTTTGTTTGCTATTGTTATATTCGTTGGTTTCAGGAATATACAAAATAGTAGATAATCAGATTTTGATGTTATTGAATGTTCCAATCGTTTTATTCCTTCTGAGAAGCAATTGTGCTACTACTACTAATAATATATCTTTATTTTATAAATATGATTTGTTCTTTTTACTATATATCTTCTATTTGCTATTTTTGGAAGTAGTTGTATTGTTTAATGTAAAGACAAATGTCTATGGGCTTTTGATAGGTTTATTCCTCGATTTTTTCCCTGTTATCGGATTTATATATTCAAGAAAAATAAAATTTGAATCTTTTGTTCAGATATTATTGATAATTGCTTTTGTCCATCTTTTTATAGGCATTTTACTATATCCTCCATTTAGCATATATTTGACATTAGGTCCGATTGCTGAGATTTTTGTTGATCAAATGCTTTTTGGGAGAATGAGTAGTGTTTCTGGCTCTTTAGCCTTTGGAAATTTGATGATGTATGGATGTATAATATCTTTTTTTTATAATAAGAAATTATTACCTTTTTTATTGTTTGGCCTCATTTTCTCATCGCAAAGAAGCTCTTGGGGAGGTTTTTTATTATGTATATTATTATATGTATATCAAAATATTAGAACGGGAAAATATAAAAGTATATTGTTCTTATTAATAGCATTGTTACTTGTTGGATTATGTGTGTGTGTTGTATTTTTGATTTTCGATATAGATTTATCCTTTATTGAATATCGTTTTTCTCGCTTAACAGAGGCTGGTGATGAACGTTCTATACAATGGTTGCATGGGCTTGAAAATTTTGTTAATAATCCAATTGGAACAGGATTTGGACAGGTAGGACACGTAGCGGTAAGATATACAAAAGACGATGCGTATTATTGGGTCGCAGATGGGGATTATTTTAGAATAATATCGGAACATGGCATTGGTGGGAGCCTTTTTTATCTAGTGTTTCTATTTTTTTTCTTCTTGATATTTTGTTCTAAGTTGAAGTCTAAAAAGGAGTGTACTATTATTTCTTTAATCGGAGCTTCTTTTATCCAAATGATAGGATCTAATATACATGAATTTTACTTTAATAATTTTATACTTTGGATACTAGTGGGATATTTTTTTGTGCTTGTAAATAGTAAATTTAGACTAATTTAAATGTTTATATGTGCTAGTATTTCTTATTCTAATTTTTATTTTAGATTGTATGATTTCTGTTTGTATTGCTACTTATAATGGAGGCAAATTTTTGGTTGAACAACTTCAATCTATATTATGTCAATTAGGGAAGGATGATGAAGTGATTATTTCAGATGATGGCTCTACTGATAATACATACTTTTTAGTTATGTCCATGCGAGATAATCGCATTAAATTTTATCAACATCAGTCTGATTCTTTTTTGCTTCCTCATGAGAAGGCTACATTAAATTTTGAACATGCTCTTAAATATGCAAAAGGAGATTATATATTTCTTTCTGATCAAGATGATGTATGGGTTGAGAATAAGGTTGAAATAATGTGTAAATATTTGCGATATTATTCTTATGTGGTTAGTGATTGTTATATAACAGATTCTAATTTGAATATTATAGCTAATACTCGTTTCAATAAAAAAGAAAGAATTACTAAGAATAAATATTTAGCAGTTGTTTGGAGAACTCCTTATCAGGGCAGTTGTGCAGCATTTAGGCGTGAGGTTTTGATGAAAGCTTTGCCATTCCCACCAAAGATTCAATCTCATGACAGATGGATTGGTAATGTTGCTGCATTTTATTTTTCAGTAAAATTAATTCCTGAGAAATTAATCTATTATAGAAGACATGAAAGTAATACATCTACTTCATCTGAAGGGAAAAGTAATATTTGTATTATGAAACGAATTCAATATCGTTTATGCTATATTAAAGGATTGCTACAAATCATAAATAGATAGTAAGCAGTCAAAAAATGGCTATTGATTGCAACCTCTATCTTCGCTGCGAACAAA
>UQVG01000319.1 GCA_900544435.1 uncultured Erysipelotrichaceae bacterium
CGTTGATACCTTTTTCATCACAAATAGCTTTTGCTTCTTCGATTGATTTGATATCATATTTAGCTAATGCAGCGTTAATTTGATCAATTCTTCTTTCATAACTTTCAAATAATGCCATTTTTTCGTATCCTCCTATTATTCTTTTCTTGGATCGATGTATTTAGCAGCATCGTTGAATCTACCGTAGTTACCTTTAGCAGCTTCTAAAGCTTCATTAGCATCTTTTCCATCTTTAATCATTTCCATCATTCTACCTAAGTTAACGAATTCGTAACCGATAATTTCATCATTTGTATCTAAAGCGATACGAGTAATGTAACCTTCAGTTAATTCTAAGTAACGAGGTCCTTTTAATTTAGTAGAGTATGATGTACCTACCATTGATCTTAAACCTTTACCTAAGTCTTCAAGACCAGCACCTACAGGTAATCCACCTTCAGAGAATGCTGATTGAGTACGTCCATAAACGATTTGTAAGAATAATTCTCTCATAGCTGTGTTAATAGCGTCACAAACTAAGTCAGTATTTAAACCTTCTAATAAAGTTTTACCAACTAATGCTTCACTAGCCATAGCAGCAGAGTGAGTCATACCTGAGCATCCAACAGTTTCGATTAATGCTTCTTCAATGATACCTTCTTTAACATTTAAAGTAAGTTTACATGCACCTTGTTGTGGAGCACACCAACCAATACCATGTGTTAAACCAGAAATATCTTTGATTTCTCTTGAATATACCCATTTTCCTTCTTCAGGAATAGGAGCACATCCGTGTGATGCACCACGATTTACAGTGCACATTTCTTCAACTTCATGTGAATAAATCATTTTTTATTTTCTCCTTTCATCACATTAATGATCACAAACATTAAAAAAGAAATAACGTAAAACTACATAAATTTCTTCCTTCAGGTGAAGGAATTCACCTGAACAAATTATAAGGTGTCGATTAAAGAAAGTCAATGAAACAAGAAAGATAAATAAATGAAAAAAGAAATTTTTTTGTATCTATCAAAGAATATTTTATAAAAAAAGAGACAAAATAGTGTTTAGAGTAGGAAAAAAGTACTCAAAAAGGGTTGACATATACAGTTAGTGTATGCTAACTTATAGACAGTTAGTTACAGCTAACTTCGTGTTAATAAATCATTTTTTATTGATACCAAATCACAAACAAAGATCACAAACAAACACAAACAAAACAAAACGAAAGAAGGAAGTATTAAAATGGATTTAATTCAAAGTATTAAAGCACGCGAAGTATTAGACTCTCGTGGGAATCCAACTGTTGAAGTTGAAGTAAGAAGTGAATGTGGAGCTTTTGGTAGAGCAATCGTACCAAGTGGAGCTTCTACAGGAATTTATGAAGCAGTAGAATTAAGAGATGGAGACAAATCACGTTATTTAGGTAAAGGTGTTTTACAAGCCGTAAAAAATGTAAATGAAGTAATTGCTCCTGAATTATTAGGATATGATGTTTTTGCTCAAAGAGAAATTGATCAAGCAATGATTGATTTAGATGGTACAGATAATAAAGGTAAACTTGGAGCAAACGCTATCTTAGGTGTTTCTCTTGCTGTTGCTAAATGTGCAGCTGATTCTTTAGGTATGCCATTATATCGTTATATTGGTGGAGCAAACGCTCATGTTATTCCTACACCAATGATGAACATCATTAATGGTGGGGCACATGCTGATAACAACATTGATTTCCAAGAATTTATGATTATGCCAGTTTCAGCTCCTACATTTAAAGAAGCAATTCGTATGGGTGCTGAAGTATTCCATAATTTAAAAGCTGTATTACATGATAAAGGATTAAATACTGCTGTAGGTGATGAAGGTGGATTTGCACCTAACTTAAAATCAAATGAAGAAGCTATTCAAACAGTTATTGAAGCAATTGAAAAAGCAGGTTATAAACCAGGTGTAGATGTTAAACTTGCAATGGACGTTGCTAGTTCAGAATTCTATAAAGATGGTAAATATATTTTACCAGGTGAAGGAAATAGAACATTTACTTCAAAAGAATTAGTTGATTTCTATGCTGAATTAGTTGAAAAATATCCAATTATTTCTATCGAAGATGGTCTTGATCAAGATGACTGGGATGGATGGAAATATTTAACTGAAAAATTAGGTAAGAAAGTACAATTAGTAGGGGATGACTTCTTTGTAACAAATACAAAACGTTTACAAGAAGGTATTGCTAAAAAAACTGCTAACTCTATCTTAATTAAAGTAAATCAAATTGGTACTTTAACTGAAACATTAGAAGCTATTCAAATGGCTCAAAAAGCAAACTATACTGCTGTTGTTTCTCATAGATCTGGTGAAACAGAAGATACAACAATTGCTGATATCGCTGTTGCTACAAATGCTGGACAAATTAAAACTGGTTCTGCATCAAGAACAGATCGTATTGCTAAATACAATCAATTATTAAGAATTGAAGATGAATTAGGAAAACAAAGCTTATATGGTGGAGTAGATTCATTCTATCAATTAGATAAATAATTTTGATATTAAAAGATAATGTTATTATATCCCTTTAACGATTAAATCGTAACTTCCCAATTTTAGACTAAATCATATAATGAAATATTATCTTTTAATAAATTATTATCTGATGGATATAAACTTTTAGAATCTGGAGATACTACATATGATAACATAAAAATTGACCCAGAAAAA
>UQVG01000320.1 GCA_900544435.1 uncultured Erysipelotrichaceae bacterium
TCATTAATGTCGAATATATTAACTAGTCACCAATGTATCTGTTAAGCCTAAAAAAAATTAGTAATTTTTGGTTGTAAATTTACGCCAAACTTACGCCAAAAAATTAAGAAGAAAAAGATGGTTACACTAGTAAAGTGAAGCATTTTGTATTGAATTAAACAAAGAGCAACTCTCTGATAAAGGGGGTTGCTCATTTTTGTTATTAAATTCATGAAGAAAATATAGCAACTAATATAATACCGCATAGATAATATGACACCCTTTTTAATGTTGATGGGTTACTGATATCATTGAACTTTCAACGTTTGATTTTAAATGACACCTTTTTTAATGTGTCTTTCAAAATATAAGTGAAAAATACGCTATACATGTGTTTTGAATATAGTAATTGTGTGTTATTGAGGTTAAACGCAGTAAAATATAATATATTGGTATTATAAAAGTTGCTATTTCCAAAAAAAGACGCCGAAAAATAGACGGTTGTCATTAAAAAAGGTTGTCATATAGACACTAATGCCATTAAAAAAGTTGCAATATCGATAAAAAGGCGGCTTAATTGGCAGTTAGTATTATTAAAGTTGTCATTATGCCTAAATAGACATTAATAAAGTTGCTATATTCGCTATAAATAGTTCTAAATGCGATTGGTTATCACGGCAACATATTCTAAATTTTATAAAATGCTTTATATAAAGAATATTAAATTGAATTGACAGAATTTGTGCACCTTAAATGTACCTTTCGGATAGCTTCATCAACAAAATTGCTTGGTTTAAATGCTGAGCTTTTTTTGATTTAAGTATGCACATATCTAAGGTGAGCTATAAATGTTATGGAAATTTATTTTTAAGTCTTAGATGTCATATATAAATGCATGTTTTTAGTATTGTTTCATTATTGTTGAAGTGGTTTTATCAGTTCTAAAACATCAATCCAGATGATAGTATTTTATAAAATCTTTTACATTTTCCTCATCATATTCATATTTTTGACCTTGAAAATCATTTGGATAACTTGCATATTCAGATAATTCTTCTAAATGACCATCTTCAGAATAATATACAATTCGTCCATATTGATACTCTCCTCGATTATCATCTCCACCATATTCAACTAATATCATATTTCCACTTTCTGTAGAAATAATATTTGGAAAATATAAATCAGTTAAATTTTTGTTTGCAGATACAGTAAAAAATGCTTTAGAAACACTGTTTAATCTATTTTTTTCCATTGGATTATATTTACTTATAATTTTAACTGGTAAGGAATATGTACCTTTATTTCCTGCACTGTCCTTTACACTATATTCAATATGGTAATCGCCTTCTTGGTGCTGTACAATATCAGATTTAATCTGTTTGATTTTCTTTGATATATCACCATCTACATTATCCACGGCTTTTAAGGAAAGTAATAAACGGTCGAAGTCAATAGTTTTGTTAGCTTCAAATGTTGGGTTTTCATCCGAGCAAGTAATTACCGGTTTTGTTTTATCTTTTTTTATTCTCTTTTTTAGTTTTTCTTCTTCTTTTTGTTTCTTTGCCAGTGCTTCATCAACACGATTGCTTTTTGTATCTGTACAAGCACACATAGTTATTCCTAGCAAAATAATTAAACCTACATTAAAAAATTTATACATACAAAAATTCTCCTATTTTTAAGTAATTTACAATACTATACTAGCATATTAATCAGTATTAAAGTTATATCTATAAAAAAAATTGAATCAATGATATAATGAAATCATCTTAGGAAAGAGGTTACAAATATGAAGCTATTACACAAATTTATGGCTGCAACCCTTGCAGTCTCCTTACTAGCAGGATGTTCATCAGAGCCAAAAAAAGAGGGACCACCATCTGATAAAGATTTTATTTTAAATGTATCAAAAGGATTGGAAGCACGATGGGAATTGGCAGATAATGAAAATACTGATAATTATTCAAGTGCGGAATTACAAAAAGCATATACAAAATTTTTAAAAGCTGAAACAGATGCTGTTGGGAAAGAAAGCAAATACAAATTTAAAGATAAAGATTTGAAAAAAGTTGCTGATACATATTATAAAGGACTTAAATTACAAGAAGAAGGAATTCAATATGCTGGAACTGATGATTATACAAACCAAGAAAAAACGTGGGAATTAGGATATAACTACAGAGCTTTAGCTATTCACGAATTCGAAAAAGATTATGGATTGACTGTAAATTCAAAATATAAGAGCGATTTAGATGATTTTCTTTCTCAATATTCTGTAGCAAAAAAGGAAGTTGCAATTCAAGAATTTGTAGATAATTTACAAGAATCAATCCAATATACAAAAGATGAAAGTCAAAGCGATGAATACACAACATATTATTCAGCAATCATTGAAAACACAACTGAATATACAATTGATTCGCTTTCAATCCAGTTAGATTTTCTTGATGGATCAGGCGTTATTTTATATCAGGGAGACGATTATGTTTCAAATTTAGCCGCTGGATCAAAAATTCAAAGTACAGTTTATTATGATGCTGAAAAAGGAGAACCATCTACTTTAAAACCGATAATTACTGTATATTATAATTAAGATAATGAATTTGAAGATACGTTATACAAAGGACAAAAATTGGCGCAATAAATTTGGATGGGGTTAGGTGAATTTGCTCTCCAAGAATTTAAGGGG
>UQVG01000321.1 GCA_900544435.1 uncultured Erysipelotrichaceae bacterium
AAAATTTAAAAATTGTTCACACATCGTAAGTAAAGATGGATTATCATCTTCTAAAGCATCCATCAACAATTTATAAATTTCAACACCAGATTCTTGATTCAAGACCATTGGGGCATAACTTGGGTTAATGTCGTAATGCACACCTTTTTTGACAACTTCCAAATCTTCATCAATTTCTTGATCAATCATTAATTCTATTAATAAACTTTTGGCAAAATCAGGTTGATCATTATCTCTAATAAATTGACGAATAGGAACAATCATACGACGAATATTCATGCCTTCCATTTGTTCAATAGCCATATAAAGTAAATCTTCATTTGTATCTTTTTTAGTTAAAATATTTTCAATATCTTCTTCATTAAAGACTTTTTGAGTCACCCCATCAAAAGATGCTTCTTGTTTCGCTAATAATAATTCATCATAAGCTGCATTAAAAACTGTTTCATATTGATAAGGAATATAAGGCATTGATAATTCCTCTACAATAATATTAATAGCTTCTTCAAATTCTTCTAAATCTTTTAAAATCGATACATAAATAGCAACAACATCATAATAAGTTTCTCCAGCAAGAACTTTTGCTTTCATACCTTCTCTTTTAGCTTGTTGTAACTCTTTCAATCCATATAAACAAACAAGTCTTTGATAACGTACTTGTTCATTATCCATATCATTTAAATATTGCAACGCTTCTTTATATTGACCTGTTTCAATTAAATCTTCTATCATTTTTCTTCTTCATCCTCATCATCATCTAATTGTAAATCATAAGTGATTTCGGGTTGTGTTTGTTCTTCTTCATGTAATTTTTGAATCATTTCACTATAACCCTCTAGTTTTCCAGTCTTCACAAAATCATCATCAGTAAGTGGCACAACTATCCCTCCTTCATTTTCGCTATTATAATATAAAATAAATATTTAAAAAAGGCAAATTTTAAGACTATTTTATCACTCTTTTCATATTTTAAATAGTGAGGTGATTCCATGTATAAAAAATATTTAAGAAATATTTCAATGATTTTTTTATGTGCTTTTGCAACCTTTGTTTATTTTAAAAATGATGATGTTAAAACAGTGAAAAAGAAAGCCAATATGCAAACAGTTATTTTTAAAGATCAAGATGAAACGCTTATTCCTGTTTCTGTAGATATTGGTGTTAAGGATAATAAGGAAAATAATATTCGAGGGATTATTGAAACAATGAAATCAAAAGATTTTACTCAATTAGGTCTTTATCCTATTTTTAATAAGAAATTAGAACTTAATGCTTTAATTATGGAAAGTAATCAACTTACATTTGATTTTACAAATAATTTTAACGTATCAAATAATCAACAAGCTTTAGATATTTGTGAAGCCCTTAGTTATTTATTTTGTAAAGATGGTATTTCTAAAATCAATATGAAAATAGATGGTAAAGCTGTTTCTTCATTTGAAAATACAACAATACCATTAAGTTGTATGACACCTAATTTAGGAATCAATAACTTTGAAACATCTACTTTTGATCTATATCAAACATCCTCTGTCCTTGTCTATAATGAAAAAGAAATTGCTGGAAAAACATATTATATTCCTACAACAACACGTATTCAAAACACAAATCAAACAATTGATCAAAAAGTATCTTTATTATTAGATCATTTTGAAAATAATACTAAAGTAGAAACAACTAAAAAATCACAATTAAACGATGGCTTACTTTCTATCTATTTATCATCACGTATTCTAGATAATAGCGAAAATATTTCCCCTACTCTTTATAGTCGTCTTGAAAAATCATTTTTATCACTTCCTGATGTTAGTTCAGTCCATATCTATATTAATAATGAACTTATTCAAGAAGATCAAAATGTAAATACATCAATCGATAATATTGTACAAATCTAGTAAAGTTTTGTTATAATGTTTTTGGTGATGAAAATGAAAAAAATAGTAGTAATGTCAGATAGTCATGGTTATCATCAAATGATTAATCGTGTAAAAGAACTAGAACCCGATGGAGATTATTATGTTCACTGTGGTGATAGTGAAGCTGAAACATATATGATGCAAGATTGGTTATGTGTTAAAGGAAACAATGATTGGTATAGTGATTTTCCAAATCAAATCAAATTTAAAGTTGAAGATTTAAACTTTTTAGTTGCTCATGGGCATCGTTTTGGATATATGGATCGTGAAACAAGTATGATCTATACTTTGCAAGAAGCAAACTGTGATGTACTGCTTTCAGGACATACGCATGTTCCTATGTATAAAGAAGTTGATGGTTATACACTTATTAATCCTGGATCTACAACTTTACCTCGTGGAGGAAGTAATCGAAGTTATTGTGTTATTTACGTAGAAGGTAAAGATTTAAAGGTTGAATTCAAAAATTTAGATGATTTTTAAAAAAGTATTGCTTTTTAAAAAAATATATGCTATTCTAGTTGAGCAGTTGAAAGTAAGCAATGTCTACGTAGCTCAGCTGGATAGAGCACACGCCTTCTAAGCGTGCGGTCAGGGGTTCGAATCCCTTCGTGGACGCCATTTAATAAACAACAACCTTCGGGTTGTTTTTTATTTTATATATATCTCTTCAAAATATAAATTTTAAAAAAATGCTAAAGTGAAAAGTTAAATTCCACTTTAAAAAAATGAAAAATAAAAGTAGAATT
>UQVG01000322.1 GCA_900544435.1 uncultured Erysipelotrichaceae bacterium
TTATTAAAATAATATATTCCATATCATTAAGCGATTGCATATATTCTTTAATACTTCCCCATTTTTTTATATCTATTTTATCCCTATGTAATGTAATACTGTGATTATTTTTAAAATAATCATATATCTTATTTACTACTTCGTCATCTTTCCAACAATATGATAAAAAAATATCCATTTCTTTTTTCCTCCCTATTTCTTTATTAAATATTAATCCCATTCGATTTCTTCTTCTGCCATATCATAGATTGTATTATTAAGTTCAACATCTACTTTATTTACAAGCCATCCATGTACACGACAAAGATTTATAAAATCTTGGATACGATTGAGTCCATTAATTTCTTTCAATGTCACAACAACTCCAAATTTCATGCCTAATCCAACATTATCATCAAGTCGTTCTTTTTTTCGAATCATTAAACCCCAGTTCCCAGCTCCATATATTTTTTTTGAACGTGCATTGGAAGTTAATTTTTCACTAATATGTTTTACATTATCCCATTTGCGATACATTTTACGTGCATTTGTTTCAAAAAGATTTTCACCATTTTCATCACCTTGTGAGTTATTATTAATCGCTTTAATAGATACTTTACCGTCTTTTTCCTTAACTCTACCAAAATGTATATCCATCTCACTACAAGTATAATCAACGCCTTGATTACGATCACATTTGGGATAATAAGCCAATGTTGCTCGTGCTATATAAGGAAATCCTTTTTCATCACGAGGAACAGGTATATTATAAGTAAATGTTTCATAATTATTGACCGTACCTGAAAGAATAAATTTTATTTCATCTTCATTTGTTTTTAAAATATCTTCTATTTTTCTAGGAACAACGCCAAATCCCACTCTAAAAGTATGATCATCTCTTCTATTCCATCCAGCAGCAGAGTCAATCAACAATGCTTTAGCCACTTCTCTAGAAAATCCCATTTTATGTATTAAATAGGCCATTTTACGAGAAATCCATGGAGCTGCATAAGATGTTCCAATTCGTCCCCATTTTCCTAATGGTTCACAAACATCAATTGCTTTATCAACATCTCCACCATAATAACTTACATCAGGTTTATGAAAGAAAGAAAGTACAGGCCCACATCTTCCATAAGAAGCTGGTTGATTTGAAAAATCAACTGAATTTACAACAATTGAATTAATAGAATCTGCAGGTGCTCCTATTTTCATATTTTCTTTTGTACTACTTCCTTTATTCGTTCCAGCAACAACAAAAACAATATCATATTCATTTTGTAAACGATCAAGAAGCGCTCCCTCTGGAGAAACAAAATTTTCTTCTATTTCTAATAAGGCTCCTAACGATAAATTCCATACTTTGATATCTAGATTTTTTTTAACTATTTTTTCAATATTTTTTAATACCGATATTGAACTAAATTTACCTTCTACTGCCACACCAAAATGACGAACTTTAAAGCGACCACACCCATCATCTAAATTAGGATTGATAGTTGGACCATCTACAATAATCGAACATACAGCTGTACCATGTTCTTTATCTTTAGGCCTTATTTCAATATTAGAATCTACTAAATTCTTTGAATCAACCCATTTAGAAAAATAAACTTGATCATCAAATTGAGTATCAATAACTCCTATTGTGGGCTCATTTATTGGATCAGGAATTGTTATTATTTCTTCATCATAATGGTTATCTAGAATATCTTCTTTATTCCATTCAGATATGTCTGAAACACTCATTGCTATTAAATAAGGCATAGATTGTTTCAAAATATCTAGCTCTTCTTTTTTTAAATGGAATGTCGTTTCATTCAACATTTTCATTTTTCCAAGATTAATACCAATAGACTGTAACAATTCAGCAGAATCTACCCCCGTTTTATAGATTGTTACAATTGAATCTTTCGGAGACTCATTTAAATCTTTATCAATAGCAAAATAACTGACATAAAAACAATCAACAATTGCTTTAGATAAAGTTGACTTTGAATACTTTGTATCAAAAATACCCTTTTTATTAATTTCTTTAAGCTCTATATTTGTAATAGTCCCATTAAAATAATGAACCATAATATTTTCGATTTCTTGTAACATATCAATTGTATTATATAAAGCATCTAAATTTATAAAATGCGTAAACACATGACAGATATTCCCATTGTGGTGTTCAAACTTTGACCCTCTTATAGACACATTCGTTGTTTTTCCTGCTTCTTTTAATAAGTATTTTATACGATGACTTTTAGCAACAACACGATCATAATGGACACTTACAAGAGCACCTTTAATATCAGGATGATCATGCCAATAATTTTTAATTTCAACTAATTGAGATATTAACGATCTTATATGGTGAACTTCTACCTTTTGTCCTTTAGGAAGCGATGGTGCTCCTACTGTTCCTTTATTTTTGGCAGATTCAAATGTTCCTTTTAATTGCAATATCTCGTTCATACTTTAGTCTCCTTTCAATTCTCTAGATACACTGCTTTTAGAAATACCTGTAAGGATTTCTATTTCACGTACTGTAAATCCTTCATTTTTTAATTCTATAATATCCATAGGTATATTTCCTTTTACTGCAAAGTAAAGACGTCTAAAATAGTCATACTTATCTTCCGTATCACTAAAAATAACAGATGTTTTGATTATATTTTTTAATTCACCTGGATA
>UQVG01000323.1 GCA_900544435.1 uncultured Erysipelotrichaceae bacterium
ATTTTTAAATATTTTTTTCAATTGCTTGATCTAAAATAGCAATTGCTTGATCTACATCTTCTTCAGTTGTAATAAATGGTGGTAACATTCTTACAACATTAGCCCCTGCTGTAACAACAATAAGTCCATTATCTAAACATGTTTTAACAATATCTTTAACTGGTCGATCAAATTCTAAACCAATCATCAATCCTAAACCACGTCTTTCTTTAATACAAGGATATTTATCTTTTAAATCATCTAATTTTTCAATTAAATATTCACTAATATCTTGTACATGATCTATCATTTTAGTTTCTTCTAAGATTTTAAATACTGTTCTACATGCTTGTCCAGCCATTGGATTTCCACCATAAGTAGAGCCATGATCTCCAGGTTCCATAGCTGCTGCAAATTTTTTATTTGCGACAAAGGCACCCATTGGAAAACCCGCTCCAATTCCTTTAGCTAAACATAGAATATCAGGTAAAATATCATATTGGAAATATGTCATGATTGTTCCTGTTCTTCCCATACCACATTGAACTTCATCTAAAATTAATGCAATATCTTTTTCATCACATAATTTTCTAATTCCTGTTAAGAATTCTTTTGAACAAACATACACGCCACCTTCACCTTGAACGGGTTCAACGATGATAGCTGCTGTTTTTTCATTTACTAATGCTTTAACACTTTCTAAATCATTAATATCGGCATATTTAACCCCTTCAATTAAAGGCCCAAATGCTTCTTGATAATGTGCATTTCCTGTAAGTTTAACAGATCCAGTTGTTCTACCATGGAAAGAATGATTTAAGGAAATAATTTCACTATCAGCTTTCCCATGTTTTTGATAATAGTATTTACGTGCAAGTTTTAAAGCCCCTTCTGTTGATTCAGCTCCTGAATTTGTAAAGAACACTTTATCTAATTTTGTTGCTTTTTTTACGCATTCAGCTGCTTCAATTGTTTCAACAGTATTAAAATAGTTAGAAATATGCATCAATCTATGTAATTGTTTTTCCATTGCTTCAACATAAGCAGGATAATTATAACCAAAAGAATTAACACCTATTCCTGAAAAGAAATCAATGTATTCTTTTTGATTAACATCATATAAATGAATGCCATCTCCATGATCAAATGTGACATCATATCTTCCATAGGCATGCATTAAAGCATCCAATGATCTATCATAATAATTCATTTTTAGTCCCCCAATTGTACATTTCTTGCAAGTTTTTCATAAAGTTCAACAGCTTGCACTAAAACTTCTTCATGAAAATTAAAAGTTGGTGTATGTAAACCTGAAGTATATTCTTTACATCTTGTCCCTACATAAAAGAAAACACCAGGAATCACTTTTTGATAATGTGCAAAATCTTCTGCTAACATGACAGGTTCTTCAAGTTCTTCGAAATTTGCGCCAACATTCTTTTTAAGTTCTTCATACAAATGTGCATCATTTAAAACTGGTGGGTTGAATGGTTGACAAGCAAAATCAATTTGACAATGATATGCTTGTTCCATACCTTGATTAAATCCTTTCATTGCTTCTACAATACGTGAAAAGACTTCCTCACTATAAGTTCTAAGAGTTCCATGGAAACTTGTTTGGCTGGCAACAATATTTCTTACAGTTCCCCCATGTATTTCACCTATATTTAAAACACAAGGCTGCATAGGCGAAATCATTCGAGAAATGATACTTTGATAATTGCTAATCAAAAGACTCGCAATCACAATCGAATCAATTCCTTCATGATACTTACCTGCATGTGCACTTTTACCATGAACCGTAACATCTAATTCACCACTTTCAGCCATTAAAGGGCCTTTACGACAAGCAATTTTCCCTTCATCAACATCCGGAAACATATGTAAACCATAAATTCCTTTGACATGATATTTTTCAAAAATACCTGTATTAATAATTGATGGTGCCCCATTGACCACTTCTTCTCCTGGTTGGAAAATAAGTAAAACATTATGAGGTAAATCTTGAACATCTTTTAATCTATAAGCAAGTCCAAGAAGTGCTGTCATATGTCCATCATGACCACAAGCATGCATTTTTCCTTGATGTGTACTTTTAAATGATACATTTGTTTGTTCTTCAATTTCTAAAGCATCAATATCACTTCTAAAAGCAATTGTTTTTTCTTTATGAAAATCAAGATAAACAGCAATTCCCGTTTCTGTTATTTTTAAAGGTTGATACCCCATTTTTTCTAGTTCTTCATAAAGATACTTTGATGTTTTATATTCTTGAAAACCGATTTCAGGAATGGCGTGTAAATGACGACGCCATATCCTTATTTGATCTAATAATTGTTCCATAATCGTATCCTAGATTTTACGTAAATCATCCATTAATTGTGTTTTACCTTCAGTTTTTTCATCTTTTTGTTCTTTGATGATTCTTGCTGGATTTCCAACAACAACAGCTCCTGCAGGTACATCTTGAGTAACGATACTTCCAGCACCAACAACAGCTCCTTTACCAATATGAACACCTTCGATAACAACCGCATTAGCTCCAATTAAAACATCATCTTCTAGAATAACAGGTGAAGCACTAGGTGGTTCAATAACACCAGCTAACACTGCTCCAGCTCCAACGTGACAGTGTTTTCCAACTTCAGCACGTCCTCCTAAAACAGCACCCATATCGAT
>UQVG01000324.1 GCA_900544435.1 uncultured Erysipelotrichaceae bacterium
GCAGTTATTTTTTTATATTGACACTCCCTTTTTATTTTTTATAATGAAATTGTGTGTGAGTTATATCTTCTTATAAAATAGGAGGATATATTATGAAGTTAATCATTGAAGAAAATGAACAAAAAATGAGCGAAAGTGCAATGCACATTTTACTTGGAGCGATGATGCAAGATAAAAGAGTCAACATCTCTTTAACTGCTGGACGCTCTCCTATCAATCTTTATAAGATGATGGTTCCTTATGTTAAAGATCAAGAAAAATTTAAAGATATTCAATATTATCTTTTTGATGAAGCACCTTACCAAGATAAACCACATGGTCCAAACTGGGAAGAAATGCAAGAACTATTCTTTAAAGATGCAAATATTCCTGATGAAAGGATCCATACAACAACAATGGAAAATTGGGAAACTTATGATCAAGAAATCAGAGATGCTGGTGGTATTGATGTTATGTTAATTGGTCTTGGTTGGGATGGACATTTCTGTAGCAACTGCCCAAGATGTACTCCTATGGATAGTTATACTTATCCAATGGATCGTAAAACAAAAAATGCTGCTAACCCAACATATCCAGCAAGAGACCATTTACCTATCACTTTATCAATGGGACCAAAAAGTTTAATGAGAGTTAAACATCTTGTAATGATTGTTACTGGTAAAGAAAAAGCTCAAATTTTAAAACAAGTGTTAGATTCACCTATTTCAGATGAATTACCAGCAACTGTTTTAAAACTACATCCTAACTTCACTGTTATTTGTGATAAAGATGCAGCATCTTTATTAAATATGGATGATTACAAAAGATTATAAAATCTTTATAGAAAGCTTCGGCTTTCTTTTTTTATTTCCAATATTTGGAAATGATTTCTACCTTTTGGAAAACCAAAAGTAAATAAGCTGTTCATTTGTTATAATTTTTCTAACTTGGAGGACTACTTATGAAAAAAAATAAAATAAAAAATAATAAAAACAGAAACAATATGGATATTATCGAAACACGTGTTAGAAGATTTGTAGCTATGATTATCGATTGGTATCTTACCAACATGTTGGCCGTTATCCCTATTACATTTTATTTAAGAGGAAATGACTACTTGAAACCTTATATGTTTGATTTGACACACTATGATTTTTCTATAGGTCTTGCTTTAGGCCTTTATGGCATTTTGATTGGAATTATTTACTATATATTTATTCCAACATATTTTTTTAAAGGACAAACACTTGGTAAAAAGATATGTAAGATCAAAATCGTTAAAGAAAATAATGAATCAATCAATTTAAAAGATATGATGTTAAGAGAACTTCTTGGAGCATCATTACTTGAAGGAGGAATGATTATCATCCCAACTTATCTTAGAAAAATGCTTCCATTATTTAAACTTTCAATGATTGTTGACCCTTTAAAATATGTTGCTTATGCTTTAACTATTGGTTCTATTATTTATGCATACTTTCAACCAAATACACAATCATTCCATGATAAAATAGCTAGAACTGTTGTAATAAAACAATAAATTGTTTCTCATTATTTGATATGGTATAATGCTGTCGAATATACACAAAGGAGATTCGCCATGTTTAATTTAATTATTATACTTTTATCAACACTTAATGATGAAGCGAAAGGTTCAAATAATTATAAAATAGCTAAATTTATGATAGAAAACATGCGTGATTTGGAAGATTACTCCTTAACTGACTTAGCGCAAGCTTGTTACGTGTCTAATTCGAGTATTTCTCGTTTTTGTCGTGATATTGGATTAAAAAATTTTAGTGAATTAAAAAATCAAATTGCAAAAGATAAATCTAATATACCTCAGTAGTATATTTGACAATAAAAACAAGACTGGATGTAAGAGAGGTTTATATGACTGTAACTAAGGAAAATATTAAGGACTTTACTGAAAAATATGCACAGATTTGTCGTAAAAATGACACAGTTGAGAAAGAACTTTTTACTGAGTATGGAGTAAAAAGAGGACTTAGAGATTTAAACGGAAAAGGTGTACTTACAGGTATAACTAACATTTCAAGAGTTGAATCTTCTAAGATAGTTGATGGAAAGAGTGTGCCTTGCGAAGGACGACTTTATTTCAGAGGTTATAAAATTCAGGATTTAGTTAACGGATTTATGTCCGAGAACAGATTTGGTTTTGAAGAAGTAGCATATTTATTGCTTTTTGGAGAATTACCAAGTGAAGATAATCTGACTGAATTTAAGAAAATGATGGCTGTATCAAGACGATTGCCAACTAACTTTGTGCGTGACGTAATTATGAAAGCACCAAGTGAAGATATTATGAACACATTGTCTAAGTGTGTTTTGACTTTGGCATCATATGACAAGAATATGTCAGATACATCAGTGGAAAATGTTATTAGACAGAGCATTAATTTAATCAGTACATTCCCTATGATTTCTGTATATGGTTACCATGCATATAACCATTATAAGAGAAACAAAAGTTTATATATTCACAGACCTAAGCCGGAGCTTTCAACAAGTGAAAACATTCTTAGAATGTTAAGACCGGATAAGAAATACACAGAATTAGAAGCCAAGGTTTTAGACTTAGCATTGGTTCTTCATATGGAACATGGTGGTGGTAATAACTCTACTTTTA
>UQVG01000325.1 GCA_900544435.1 uncultured Erysipelotrichaceae bacterium
AGCTGTAACTCCTCGATAAACAGTAAAAACTATTTATTCGTTACAGCTCCTTTTTTTGTCAAGTAATTTTACAATAATGAAAAAAATAATGGTTTTTAAAGGAATACGTTATAATAGCTTTGAAATTTTGTATAACAAAAATAAGGAGGAAGAAAGATGAGTTTTCCAAAAGGTTTTTATTGGGGTGGAGCAACTGCTGCAAACCAATTAGAAGGTGGCTGGCAAGAAGGTGGTAAAGGTATTTCTTGTCCAGATATTTGTACAGGAGGAACTGCTACAAAAAGTAAAAGAATTACACCAGTTTTAGAAGAAGGAACATTCTATCCAAGTCATGATGCAATCGATCATTATCATCGTTTTAAAGAAGATATTGCTTTATTTGCAGAAATGGGATTTAAAATGTATCGTTTTTCTATTGCTTGGACACGTATTTTCCCAAATGGTGATGAAGACAAACCAAATGAAGCAGGTTTAAAATTCTATGAAGAATTAATTGATGAATGTTTAAAATATGGTATTGAACCACTTATTACAATTTCACATTATGAAGTACCATTTAATCTAACTAAAAAATGGAATTCATGGGTTGATCGTCGTATGATTGATTGTTATTTGAATTTCTGTAAAGCTATCTTTACAAGATATAAAGGAAAAGTAAAATATTGGTTGACTTTTAATGAAATCAATAGTGCTACAACAGCAATGGGTGCTTTTTTAGGGCAAGGAATCTTAAATGAAATTAAAGAAATGGAATTTATGGATCAAGTGGATGTTCCTCAAAATCGTTTTCAAGGATTACATCATCAATTTATTGCCAGTGCTTTAGCAGTTAAAATGGCTCATGAAATTGATCCAAATTATCAAGTAGGATGTATGCAAATTATGGCTACAAGTTATGGCCTTACATGTAATCCAGATGATCAAATTGAAAATCAACAAAAAAATCATTTAATGAACTGGTTCTGTAGTGATGTTCAATGTCGTGGTAAATATCCAAATTATATGAAGAGATATTTTAGAGAAAATAATATTGAAATTAAAATGGAAGATGGCGATGAAGAAATTCTTGCCTCTGGTCCAGTAGATTTCTATACATGTTCATATTATATGTCAAATTGTCAAACTGCTGATAAGACTAAAGAAGGTGGAAAAGGAAATATCTTAGGTGGTGTTCCTAATCCATACTTAAAAGCTTCTGATTGGGGATGGCAAATTGACCCAGTTGGTTTAAGATATTCTTTAAATGAAATCTATGATCGTTATCAATTACCTATCTTTGTTGTAGAAAATGGTTTAGGTGCTTATGATAAAATTGATGAAGATGGTAAAGTAAGAGATAGTTATCGTATTGATTATTTAAGAAGTCATATTGAACAAATGCATGAAGCTGTTTTAGATGGTGTTGATTTAAAAGGATATACACCTTGGGGATGTATTGACTTAGTTTCAGCTGGAGAAATGGCTAAACGTTATGGATTTATCTTTGTTGAAAGATATGATGATGGTACAGGTGATTTTGCAAGAAGAAGAAAAGAATCATTCTATTGGTATAAAAAAGTCATCGAAACAAATGGTGAAGATTTAAAATAATAATAATGAAAAAGTATTCTAATGAGGGTAGAATACTTTTTTATTTCCTCTAATATTTTTGATAAATGAATATATTAAGAAAATGTTGTAAAACGAGGAATGTTTACTTTGTGATAAAATCATTTAAATAAAATGTTCTTTAATATAGTCAACTAATATTGAATTAAAGTAATCAATATTTTTTTGAACAGTTTGTGTAGTGTGACGATGAGTTAATTTATAACATACACGTTTTGGTGGATGTTCTTCTAATGTTAAAATTCTTAAATTATATTCTTTAACTAACTCTTTTGCGGTAGTCATAGGAGCAAACATCCAAAACTCAATTTCATTTGAAGATAAAAAATGATATAGAACAGAAATACTATTAACTCGAACTAAAGGTCTTTTTTTAGCGTCAATCCAAGTTGCTCGCCAGGTATTAAAAGTAGCACCACAGCCAATATGTTTATTTTTTGGAGAGCCAACAATAAGTTCTTTTTCTGGATCAAGGTTACTTGGGTGAATTGTATTCCCTGTTATATGAGAATTTTGATGAACAAGAACAACCATTTCATCAGAAAAAACTTCTTCGACCTTCACATCTGGATAATTAATTTGGTATGTAACAAAACCAATATCTACTTCTTTTTTGCTGATGAGAGAATAAATCATATCAGCAGGTTGTAATTTAATTTCAAGATTAAATCTTTCCTTTCCAAAAACAAGTTCACGATAAAAAGGTGCTAGATTATACGCTAAAAAACTATCAGCTGTCGCAATTGAAATAAAGTTCTTCTCTTCGCTACTTTTTAATTGATCACATTCATTTATCAAAGATAAAAAATCATAAGCTATTTTTTTAAAAGATTCACCTTTAGGTGTAAGGGTAACTGTTTTATGCCCTTTATGACGTTCAAATAACTTAAAACCAAGCTCATTTTCTAAAACCTTGAGTTGTGTACTTACTGTAGATGGCGATAAATAAAGAGATTCAGCTGCTTTTACAATATTTTTTTCGTTTAGTAAAGCAATAAATGCTTCAATATTTGTTTTGTT
>UQVG01000326.1 GCA_900544435.1 uncultured Erysipelotrichaceae bacterium
GAGTATTTGTTCAAAAAGATTTAGGAAGTTCGCTTATTTTAGCAATTATTTGTTTTATTTGTTTTATGTCAACACCAAGAGATTATTATAAAAAATATAAAAAACTAGTTTGGATTGCATTAGCAGTATCAGTTGTTATTTTAGGATTTTTAATTACTGCTGTTTTACAAAGCTATCAGTTACAACGTATTAATTCTTGGTTAAAGCCTTTAGAAATAAAAAATATTTATAGTAGTTCATGGCAACTTGTCAATTCATTGATTGCTTTTGCTGATGGTGGTATTTTTGGTTTAGGGTTGGGAAATTCTATTCAAAAATATGATTATATTCCAGAAGCACATAATGACTTTATCGGTGCTATTATCTATGAAGAATTAGGTGTTTTTGGTTTGGCTTTGATCATTATTCCTACAGCAATTATTATTTTTAGATTATTAAAATATGCTGATCAAATTCAAGATAATAAATCTAGAGTTATTTTAATAGGAATTTCTTCTTATTTTATGTTACATTTACTTGTTAATTTAGGTGGTGTTTCAGGATTGATTCCTATGACAGGTGTTCCACTTTTGCTTATTTCAGCTGGTGGTTCTTCTACGATTGCTTCATTAATGGCTATCGGTATTGCCCAGGCAATTATTTCTAAATTTAATAAGGAACAATTAGAAAAAACTGACACGCATTCATAAATATGTCATAAGATATATTAGGTGATTTGATGGATAATTTAAAAGAGTTTAAAGCTTTTTTAAAGACAATACCAAGTATTAAAGAGGATGTGTTAAATCATCGTTATACTTGGCAGGAAATATATGAAATCTATACGATGTATGGAGAAAATGACGCCTTTTTTAAACCATATAAAGAACATCCTATAGAAAATATGAATGTTTTAGAAATTATCAAGAATCTAGATTTAGAAGCTTTATCTTCATCTTTACAATCAATAGAAAAAGTTTTGGGAATTGTTTCTAATTTATTAGATAAAAATAAAGAAGGAAAATTATGAAACAAGATGTTCTCGAATATATTCGCAAACATCCAAACTGGTATGTTATATTATGCCAATATCCAGAAAGGTATGATGATTTATTAGATGAGATACATCAAAAAAAACAAAGTACAGTTTTAGAAAAGTTAGAAAGAATATCGATACTTATGAGTATGTTGGAGATGTTACAATGAATGAAACAGTGTACGATTTAATAGACGCTATTAAAGATGATAGGCGTTATATCCAATTTAAAGAACAATCTTTAAAATTATTAGATCAAGAAACAAAAGAATTGTTAGAAAATTATCAAAATCTTTTAAAAGAATTGGATGATTTAAAAAAATATGAAAAATATATTGATTTATCAGAAAAAAAACAAGAATTAAATGAAATAAGAAAAAGAATGTCTCAAAATGAAAACATTCAAAAATATTATCAAAGTTATTATAAAATTAATGAATTATTTGATGAAGTAACAAAAATAGTTTTTGAAAATATTAGTGATTCATTAGATACATCAGGGTATAAATTATGAGAGTGATTGCAGGAAAATATAAAAAAAGACAATTAAAAGTACCTAAAAGTCAATTAACAAGACCGACAACTGATAAAAATAAGGAAAATTTGTTTAATATGATTGGTCCTTATTTTCAAGGAGGAACTGTTTTAGACTTGTTTGGGGGAAGTGGTGGACTAGGTATTGAAGCCATTTCTAGAGGATGTGATGTACTTTATAGTGTAGATCATCAATATGAAGCATTTAAAACAATTAAAGAAAATTTTTCACTTTTGAAGTTAGAAAATTGTTTTCCATTAAAAATGGATTATAAAAAAGCATTGAAATACTTATTTGAAAAAGGAATAAAATTTGATTATGTTTTTTTAGATCCTCCTTATGGAAAAGGACTTGTTGATGATATTCTTCAATATTTAGTGGATCAACAAATGTTGAATCCACAAGCATGTGTTGTTGTTGAAGAATTAAAAGAAGTAGAATTTAAAGAAATAAGTGGTTTGGAATTAAATAGAAGAAAAGAGTATGGTATTACAGCTCTTAATATCTTTTACTATGAGGTTTAAATAATGAAAAAAATAGCTGTATATAATGGATCGTTTGATCCAGTAACTAATGGACATTTAGATATTATTGAACGTGCTGCTAAGATATTTGATGTTTTATATGTCACAATAGCAATTCATCCTACAAAAGTAGGACTGTTTACAATTGAACAAAGAAAAGAATTATTAAAAGAAGCAACTGCTCATTTAAAAAATGTAATTGTAGATTCAACAGATGAATTGTTTATGGATTATGTCAAAAAAGTAAATGGTCAAGTTCTTATTCGTGGATTACGTTCGACAACAGACTTTGATTATGAATTACAATATGCACAATCAAATCAATATTTAAATAGTCAAATTGAAATTATGTATTTAATGACTAAACCTTCACATTCTTTTATTTCATCTTCAGTTGTTAAAGAAATAGCAAGCTATCATAAACCATTAACAGGTCTTGTACCTGAATGTGTAGAAAAAGCATTAAAAGAAGTATATCAAAATCAATAAAATCGGGCTCCGTGTCAATAGTGGAGGGGCTTAAGAGATAGCGAAAGCTATC
>UQVG01000327.1 GCA_900544435.1 uncultured Erysipelotrichaceae bacterium
ATCCATGGACCAAGATTACCGCACAGGAGAAGCTTGAAAGATTCTGCTATACTGGAGATGATCGAAATATCCGTGCACGATATATTGATGGAGAACTATTAAAATAATAAATAATATCAAATTATTTTAATTTAAAAATATGTAAAGGAGAAGAAATATGCTATTTGATGAAAGAGATTTAAGAGTTTTCGACAATATTTTGAAGAAATTTTACAATGTTACTATAGTAAAAATTATAGGGCAACTATTGTTTTGTTATATTCATTTGTTATTTATGATTTGTTTATGAAATTACAAACTATGGCAAGTGAGGGAAATAATAAGGCTGAGGAAAAATTAGCAGAAATTAATGAATTAATTTTAAAAAATGAAAAATATTTAGAAGTCGAAAAGAAAATAATTGAATTCTTTAATAAAAATTGTAAGTTGTATTTTAATCGATTTACAGAGGACGTAAATTATTTAATAGAGTGTAGACACAAATGTGCTCATTTGAAGGTCAATGATAATACATTATATGTTCCAGAGGATTATCAAGCTAGAATGTTAATATGTTCAATGTATGATAATATACTTTCTGTTAAAGCACCATTTATTATGGATTTATTCTCTCTAGTGCAAGATAAGGTTGAAAATTATTCACAGACTATTGATGATATTTCAGAAAATGGTTTAGATGATAGAATAAAAAATGAAATAACCAAAAACTATTTGGAACGTATGACATATGATTCACTAAAAATGTCGTATAAAACATTTTTAAAATTATTATTTATTACTACTGATAAAGATGCGGAAAGAAATGCTTATGGATTATTTGCATTTGTTTACGCTATGACAGATCATATAAGGAAAAATGGGTTTGAAAGATTATTTAAAGAAGAAGATGTTAGAAAAAAATTATTAAGTATTAGTATTGAAAATTTAGAAAACTCTTCTGAAAGAAAACAATCCTTAATAGAACTTATTTTAAATTTTCCAATTTTATTGGATATAATCAAAGAAGATGTGTCATTGTTTGAATATATCAGCAACGAAATTTTACTGAATCCAAATGGGATAAAATATTATAGACTATTTTATCCACGTTCTAATAAAACCCCATATGAATTTTTCAAAGATAACAGTATAGTTCAACAACCACTTTATTCAATGACATTATATGATGCTGATGGTTTCATGAACTTTTTTAAGAAACATTTACAAGATTTAGCTATAGAAGATATAGATTCTGTAATGAGTATATATAGACGAAATGGACAATGTACAGGTCGTTCTAGACATTCAACTGATTATCAAGAAGTCAGTATGTATTTAGAAGAATATAAAGTTCATGATACTTCAGAGGACGAAAGTAACTAAATATAAAAAAGATTGCTAATTGTAGCAATAAATATATAGAACAAGAATACTGAAGAATTATGTAATTCTCGTATTCTTGTTTGTACTTTTCAAACATGGTATACTAATCTTGTTTAAAAATTAAATATTCGGATGTATTAATGAAAAAAGAAGTAATGGACATATACGACTTAGAGATGTTTTTGAAATATAGAACTGAAAAGAGTGTTGTGCTAAAATTAATTTTGGTTGTCTTATAAAAAATATAAAAAGGGTAGGGAATCAAAATGAAATTCTATATAAATAATAAAGAAATGAGCGAAAAAGTGTTTTGGAGAACATTAGAATCTTTAGTGACGCCTCTTCAAAGAGTTCATATTCTAGAAGGGATGAAGGTAAAAATTGCTGATTATTTATGTTGGATGGAAATTGTCAAATGAAAGAATGAAAAGGAATTCGCATTATTGTAAATTCCTTTTTCTATGCTCTTTTTGGTATTTTTAAATGTTTAAATATAGTGATTTACATTTTGAAAATCATTTTTTTTAGAAATTTCAGTAATATTGAAAGTAGAATCTAAAAGATAATCAATACTTTTTAATAAACGATAGTGAATTAAATAATCATAAGGAGACATTTTAACAATCATTTTAAAATAACGATAACATTGAGCTATGCTCATATTTCCACTTTCAGCAATATCTTGTAAAGAAATACTTTTATAATAATTTTGGTGAATAAAACTTAACCTATTTTGTAGACGTTCTTGTTGTTTAAATAATGAAATGATTTATTTGAATTGATCAATAATCAATTCATTAGCTATTATATAAGCACGTAAATCAGTATTATCTAAATCTTTAGGTTTTAAAGAAGTTGGCATGATTTCGGGAGGTTTTATGTTAAAAGACGGTAGTTATTCAAATATGTATATCTTATATTTGTCTTTATTATAAAAAGTACTTGACCATATCCTAAGGTTATACTGTTTAATAAGGGTAGAGGTGATGAATATGACAACACATGAAGTAGAAGAAATGTTATCAATAACAAAGAAAACATTGATTTATTATGAAAATGAAGGTTTGGTAAAACCAGCAAGAGATAGCAATAATTATCGAAATTATAGCCAAGAGGATGTTTCAAGAATTAAATTTATTTTATTATTAAGAGAAATGGATGTCACGATTGAAGAAATCAAACAAATTATAAATGATAAGAAGTCGATTAGAGATGTTTTAGAAAATAAAAAAGATATGATTA
>UQVG01000328.1 GCA_900544435.1 uncultured Erysipelotrichaceae bacterium
GAAATGAATCCATCAGGTAAATATTTACCTGAATTGACATTCGTCGCAAGAGGGGGCTATGAGTTATGTAGACCTGACTGGGGGAAAAAGCTTACAGGAATACAATTAGGCTTTTTTAAAAATAGTAATTACTATCAACTTCATTTAAATGGAACAAAATTATATAGAATAGACGGAAATCATAGATTAGAAGCTTTGCAGAAGCTATCAACCGAACAAAAAGAATATTATATTCCATTTGCAATTATTTTAATGGGTAAACAGGTATTATTTGATGATACTGATCCGGTAGAATCATCGCTAGGTTTAGAATTTTCAGGTAATTATGGTTTGGTTGATAATCAAGATGAGAAAAAAATAATAGATATGGAAGCTTTTTTATTTTATTTTTTAAATGCAAAAGCAAAAAGGCTTACAACAGAAGAAAATTATAGAGGGTTAATAAGTTCAGATTGGCAAAAACATGAAATTGAAATTGCAAATAAAAATATAATTTTACTTCAACGTTTAAACAAATTATTGGAAGATAATATTCTTCATAATGATTTTTGCAATAATGAACCTTTAAAACAAATCAGTGAAATATTAGAGAAAATCAATGAAGATATAGAGTTAAATAAATTTGTGAAAATCGTTAAAATAATGAATAATTTATTAGCAGCTGATTGTTGGCAAAATTTAAAAAAGTTTGAATTTTATTGTCAATTAATTTTTTATGTTGCTTATAAACATGAAGATGAGACAGAGTGTAGACAAATTTTAAATAACTTAGAACACTGGGTCAAAAAATACAATTTTGATAATACTACATTTGATAATCCAATACTTTTATATAACAATGCTCAAAAAACAAATAATGTTGATCCTATAAATATATTTGTTGCAATGCCTTTTGATGATATTCATATTAATAATTTTACAGAATGGATTGAAACAGCAATTAAAAATATTGAAGAAAATAAACCTCAATATAAAGGACGTATACATTTATATGAAATAATGAGACACAGAGGATATAACATTGATTTAATGGATGATATCATGGAAAAAATTAATAATTGTTCTATTTTTATTGCAGAAATATCTCCATGCGAATATACTTTTGAAGATAAGCAAATATTATGTGATGCAAATCCAAATGTTATGTATGAGCTAGGTATTGCTTATAACTTAAAGAAACCAATTATATTAATGAGAGAATCTTCTGATTTTCCAAAAGTTCCATCTGATATTCAAGAGAAATATAGAAATACATATAATAGATCAAATACTAAAACGACAAGAGAAATTATAGAAAATACGATAAGTGCAATACTTGAAGATTATTATGATTAGTGCTTGCTTTTATTTAACCTTTGAGTGATGAATACGACACCTAAAAAAGGAGGTCGTATGAATAAAAACAAGAAATACAAGATTAAACAAAAAGATTTTAGGAAGTTAGAAAAACTAGCTGAGCGGATTTACAATACAGTTACTGTTGTTGATTATTTTTGCAGGACGCAGCAAGAGATTGAGGAGCTATATAATCTTACCCCAATCATTGGATATTTAAGGCGAGATTCTGATACTGTAAACGCTTATTTTATAAATTATCCTTACAACAAGAATTTTTAAATGGCATTTAAAACCTGTTTTAATACTGTTCAAAAAGTGTTCGAAAGATGAATTGTTTCTGAATGATACGTTTTGAAAGAGTTTGCTTGATATTTTACTCATTAAGAGTGATGAATGTCATTGCTGATAAGAGGTAACAATGATTGAATTAGGCAAAAAATACAAACTTAAAAAGATTAAAGGTTTTAAGAGCTCTGATAATGAGTATTACAAAGTAATTGGCTTCTACAATTTCGACACTGTAATTTGTGAAAACGCTTGCAGAGAAAGGTTTGTGTTTATGAAAGAATTTTTAATTGATCCACAAAAGCCTGATGAAATCTATTCAAATTTGATACTTGAAAGGAAAGAATAATGACAGAAAAAGACTATTCACTCTATGGAACAAAGGTTTTAAACTTAAAAACACAAGAAATCGGCTTGCTGATTTGTATTTGGAAAAATAAATTTGCAGATGCAGAGATAGATTACGCGACTTGCGTTGATAAGCAAGGCAAAAGATACAACATAAAGCTTGATAATATAAGAGGGTTTGAAGATGATTTTGAAAGATAAGCTTACAAGAGAAACTTTTGAAATAACTTATTCTGAATTTAGAAAAAAGTTTGCAAAAGAAATCCGGACTGCTTTTGAAAGTTATCGCAGAACACAGCTAAATAAGTATTCTTATAACTTTAAAGATGATAACTCAATGGAATATAATTTTTATTTCCAATTACAATGGAACTTTAATCACTTTGGAAATTCTAATTGGTATATTGAAAAAATTTAGTTAATTATTTTATAAGGTATAAAAGAAGATTTTTCATCATGTTGATTTAAAAATTCTGAGACATACTTATAACGATTTTCAACTCTTATACTCGGATGACAAGGAGCTTTTTTTAATGTCATTTTATATACAAAAATTCGTCTTCCATCAATATTCTTTAGATAATTTTTTATATTATCAATATCTACAGCTTTACTCCCCCAGGCTAGTAAA